>JAJUFY010000024.1 GCA_029263635.1 Ectothiorhodospiraceae bacterium
CCAGCAGCTGCGCCAGGCCTGCGGCCCCCAGCCCGGCGCCGACGCCGATCAGGCCGCCGATGCCGCACACGACCAGCGCCTCGGTATTGAACTGCAGCAGGATGTTGCCGGTACGGGCGCCGGTGGCCATGCGCACGCCGATCTCCCGGGTGCGCTCGGTAACGCTCACCAGCATGATGTTCATCACTCCGATGCCGCCGACCAGCAGCGAAATCGCGGCCACCGAGCCCAGCAGCACGGTGAGGGTATTCTGGGTTTCCTCGGCCGTTTCCAGGATCGAGGCCGTGTTGCGGATCTGGAAATCCATCTTGCCGTGGCGGGCAGCCAGCAGTTCTGTCATGGCCGCCTGGGTGGCATCGATGGCGGCGGCGTCCTCGACCTTGACCGTGATGGAGTTGACGAACTGGTGGCCGAACAGCCGCATGAAGCCGGTGGTGAGCGGCACCATGGCGGTATCGTCCATGTCCGAGCCCCAGGGCGTGGCGCCTTTGGGGGCCAGCACGCCGACCACTTCGAACGGCACGTTGCCGACCAGCACGTAGCGGCCGATGGGGCTTTCGCCGTCGGGGAACAGGTTGTTCACCACAGTCTGACCGAGCACGATCACCGGGGCATAGCCGTTGAGATCTTCCTCGCTGATGAAGGTGCCTTCGGCCATCTGCCAGTCGCGCGCGCGGGCGTGACCGGGCCAGACGCCGCTGACGCTGGTCTGGTAATCGATGCTGCCGAAGCGCAGCGTCGCCCGCGTGCCGCGCTCCGGCGCCACCACCTCGACATTGGGGAGCTCCATCAGGGCCTGGGCATCGGCCGGCGTCAGGCTGGCATTGTCGCCGCTGCCGCGCACGCCGGGGGCGCCCGGGCGCACCAGCAGCAGATTGGTGCCCATAGCCTGGATGCTCTCCATCACCTGCTGCTTGCTGCCGTTGCCGATGGCCAGCATGGCCACCACCGCGGCGACGCCGATCACCACGCCCAGCAGGGTGAGCGCGCTGCGGAACAGGTTGGCCCGCAGCGAGCGCAGGGCCATTTTCACAGCCTCGCTCAGATCGGGCAGCCAGGCCTGCTCCGGACTTGCAGCAGGTGTCCGGGGCTGGCGGATGACGGTGGCGGCGGCCCCGGAATCTTCCAGTACCCGGCCGTCCTTGATCTGGATGATGCGCTGGGCGTGGGAGGCGATTTCGGCGTCATGGGTGATGAGGATGATGGTGTGCCCGTCGGCATGCAGCTGCTTGAGCAGCGCCAGCACTTCCTGGCCGCTCTTGCTGTCGAGCGCGCCGGTTGGCTCGTCGGCCAGGATCACCTCGGCGCCGTTCATCAGCGCCCGGGCGATCGAGACGCGTTGCTGCTGGCCGCCGGATAGTTGGTTCGGCTTGTGGCCGGCGCGGTCGCCCAGCCCCAGCCGGGCCAGCAAGGCGTGGGCGCGCTCGATGCGCTCGCGCCTGCTGCGGCCGGCGTAAATGGCCGGCAGCTCGACGTTCTCCGCCGCCGTCACCGACGGCAGCAGATTGTAGCGCTGGAACACGAAACCGAAGGTGTCGCGCCGCAGGGCCGCCAGCGCGTCGGTATCCAGGGCGGCCACGTCCTGGCCGTTGACCAGATAGCGGCCGTGGCTGGGCCGGTCCAGGCAGCCGAGGATGTTCATCAATGTGGACTTGCCGGAGCCCGACTGGCCGACGATGGCGACGAACTCGCCGGCGTGGATATCGAGCGAAACGTCGTCCAGCGCCCGCACCTCCGCTTCGCCGTTGGCGTAGACCTTGCTGACGCGCTCCAGGCGGAGCAGGGGAACGCCGCTCACAGCCGCGGCCCCCGGCGCCCGGCATTCGGCCGGCTGCTCGGATTCTGCGAGCCGAGCACGATCCTGTCGCCGACCTCGAGGCCCTCGACCACCTCGGCCGCGGTACGGCTGCGGACGCCGATGCGGACCTTGCGGTCCACCGGTCCGCGCTCGGTCAGCACCTGCACCCGATGGAGGCCGCCGCCGGCCGGCTGCAGTGCGCCCATCGGCACCACCGGTACATCGCGCGCCTGTTCCAGGACGAAGAAGACCTGCACGGTCATGTCCGTCATCAGCAGCTGCTCGGTGTTGTCGACGTCGATCAGGACGTTGTAGAGCACGACGTCGTTGATGATCTCCGGCGTCGGCATGATCTGCCGGACCGTGCCGTGCCAGCGCCGGTCGGGCATGCCGAGGGTGGTGAAGTAGGCGGGCATGTCCGGCTGGAGCTTGACCACGTCCGCCTCGGACACCTGGGCCCAGACCGTCATGGTCTCCAGGTTGGCTACCCGCACGATCACCGGCGCCGACTGGCTGGCGTTGACGGTCTGCCCCTCGACCGCGCTTTCCGACACCACCGTGCCGTCCATCGGTGAGTAGATCTTGGTGTAGCCGAGATTGGCGATGTCGCCGGCCAGGGTGGCCTCGGCCGCCTTGATCTGCGCCTTGGTCGATTCGACCCGGGCGGCCGCGACCTTGACCGTCGCTTCGTTTTCATCGACCACCACGCGGCTGGTGGCGCGCGCCTCCAGCAGCCGTTGGTTGCGGGCCAGCTGCTTGCGGGCCAGTTCCAGCTCCGCCTGCTGCTGCACCAGTTGCGCCTTGAGATTGTCGAGGTTGGCCTGTGAATTGCGCACCCGCTGCTCGTAGACGGTGGGATCGATCTCGGCGATCAGGTCGCCGCGTTTGACGCGCTGGCCGATTTCGACATGCACCTTGTAGAGCTGGCCCGACACCTGCGTGCCGACGTCGACATAGTCGCGGGGCTTGAGCTTGCCGAGCGCCGTCACGGTGCGCTCGACGTCGCCGCGCTCGACCAGCGCCGTACGCAGCGGCGGCTGGGCGTTGCTCTGCAGATACTGCTGGGCGGTGACGACGCCGCCGATCACCAGCAGCACGAAGACGGCCAGCAGCCAGCGCAGGCGTCGGGGCCGCCGTTGAGCGGGCGGTTGGAGCTTGTTGTCGGGCATGGTGTCGCTCGCAAAAAACACGGTCACCGGTCAGGCCGGCGGCAAAAAGTGTACGGGAAACAGGGTGACTGCCGAATGTGAAGCAACTTCGAAGACGGCGCGAAGTCTGTCGGCAGACGGACCAACGGTTAGTCTGCCGTGCCTGAGCCGAGTTCCGGAGGAACTGGCCGGCAGGCAGGAAGTGCGAACGGTGCACGGCGCAGCGGCGGCCTGCCGCCGGCAGCGCTTGGGCTTTACCGTCTCTACCCGCAGAACAGGAGACAGTGAATCAGGGAATAGCGATCAAAACGTGAAGCGTAGACTGCGTTGGGGCCTGGCGCTGGCCGCCTATGCCGGTATCAGTGCCTACTATCGTTTCCGGCAGCAGCCTCCCGGCATCGACGGCGGCCCGTGTCGCCGCTTTCGAGTGCCGGCCGAAAGCATCGGCTTTCACCACGACACCACCTGGTACGAGGACGATGAACGGCAGTCGGTGCTGCAGATTACCGACGAGCTGATCCGCCTGATCGAGGCGGCGCGCCGGTTCGTGGTGATGGACGTGTTCCTGTTCAGCCTGCATCACGCTGATCGGGCGAGCGATTACCTGCCGACCACCCGCCAGATCGTCGACGCCTTCCGCGTCCATGAACGCCCGGCCTGGTTCATCACCGACCCCATCAACACCAGCTACGGCAGCTGGATCAGTCCGCCTCTGCAGTGGCTGGAGCAGGCCGGAGTCCAGGTGGTTGTTACCAATCTACGCAAGCTTCGAGACAATAACCTTTTGTATTCGCCGGCTTGGAGGATGTTTCTGCAGTGGATTGATACGTCGTTGCCGCCGCGGTTCAAGAACCCTCTGGAGCCTAACGCCACCACCACGCCGTGGGCCATCCTCGAAGCCATCAACGCCCGCGGTAACCACCGCAAGCTGCTGATCGCCGATAACGGCGACGACTACGTCAGCTTCATCACCTCCTCCAACTTCGAGGATGCCAGCAGCTATTTCGGCAACACCAGCGTCACCATACGCAGCGCCGGGGTGGCGCGGCAGCTGCTGGAGGCGGAGAAAGCGGTCGCCCGCATGTCGGGAGTGGAAATTCCGGTAGAGATTCCCGAGGCCGGGGAGGGCGAGGGCGATTGCGAGGTCACGCCACTGATGGGCATGGACATCAAGCACGCGCTGCTTGGCGACCTCCGGCGCGCCAGCCGCGGGGATCGGCTGTTCCTGTTCGCCCAGTTCCTGTCGGAGCGGGAGCTGATCGAGGCGCTGGTGCGGGCCAGCCGCCGCGGTGTGAGCGGTGTGCTGGTGCTGGACCAGAACAAGGTCGACTTCGGCAATCCCAAGCTCGGCTATCCGAATCAGCTGACCGGTCCGGAGCTTGCCAGCCGCACCGGCTTCGAGCTGCGCTGGGCCAACATCCGCCGTGAGGAATACCACAACCAGTTCATGCTGCTGGAGACCCCGGAGCGCTGCATCTTTCACGTCGGCTCCGCCAACTACAACCGCCGCAGCCTCTCCGCGACCGTGCTGGAGACCAACGTGCGCATCGACGCGCCCCTGGACTCCGTACTCGGCCGGCAGGTGCTCGACTACGCTCACTGGATGGCCAGCGATCCGCGCAGCCTGCCTTACGAGTACGGCCGGCGGCAGACCTCGCCGCTGAAGTACTGGTTCTACCGTTTCCTGGAGGCGACCGGCAGCGGCACTTTCTAGCGCGCGGCCGGGAGGGCAGGGCGGCGCAGGTTACCGTCGCCGCTGCAAAGCGCGCAGGTAGTCGCCGAGGCGGGCGCTGGAGAGTTCGCCGAGATGGGTGTGAGCCAGCTTGCCGTCGGCGTCGAAGAACAGCGTGGTCGGCAGGCCCGGTGCGGAGAAGTGGTCGCCGACCCGGCCGTGCAGATCGAGCAGTACGTTGCGCAGCTGCAGCTGCTCGATGGACAGGTACTGTCGCACCGTCGCCGGGGCTTCGGCCTGATTCACGAACAGAAAATGCACGGCCGGATGGGACTGCTGGGCTGCCGCCAGGGTCGGCATCTCGCGCCGGCACGGCGGGCACCAGCTGGCCCACAGGTTGAGCACCACCGGCTGGCCGCGGAAGCTGTCGAGCGTTACCGGGACGCCCTGCAAGTCTTCGACGGTCAGCGCCGGCAGCGGCTTGTCGGTGGCGCGGCGCAGCGCATCGTGGACGGCATTCAGGCCGCCCCACGCGGTGAGGCCGACCAGCAGCGGGGCAAGCAGGCGCTGCGGCCGGTAGCTGTGCCGGTAAATGAACCACAGCGCCGCTGTTGCGGCGGCGGCAATGCCGGCCAGCGGGGCGTAGCCGTCCTGCCAGACAAACAGCGCCTGCCACGGCTGCTCCCGAAAGTCGGTCAGATGCGTCAACACGTACACTAGCCGCGCTGCCAGCAATCCACCGAGCAGGCTCCACCACAGCGGCCGTTCCAGGCTTGCGCCGCCACGGCGCTCGAGCAGGCGCGCGGTCAGCAGCGCGGCAATGACTCCCAGCAGCAGGAACAGGCGCGGCAGGGCGATGACGACAGGGCCAAGCGCCATGGCTCTAGCTCTCCAAGGACTTGATGCAGAAGAAACGATTCGCTCGGGTTCCGTGGCCGGAACCGCGGCTTAGCGTATCAGCTCAGGACCATGCCGGCTGAAGCGGCTATGCATCTTCGCGCAGAACAGGCTGCGAATCAGCCCCGCCAGCTCTCGGTCTGGGGGAGCGCGGTCGATGATCGGCTGCCGGTCTTGTCAATCCGGGCGGGAGGGGAGAGCTGCGGTTGCACGGAAAGATGTGGCGATAAGATGTTGATGTTCCAGTGCTGTCCGTTTTGAGTGCGATTCCCTTACAACCGGGCCGGCTGTGCCAGCGCATAGCCTTGCGCGTAATCCAGCTGCAGCTCGCGGACGCGGGCCAGCTGCGCATCGTCCTCCACCCACTTGGCGATGGTCTGCTTGCCGCTTAGGTGCGCGATGCGGTTCACGGCATCGATCAGTACGCTGTTGATGGGCGCATCAGCCAGTGCCTGGATCAGGGCGCCGTTGATCTTGAACTGGTCGGCCGGCAGCGACGGCAGGACGTCCAGGTGGTTGATACCGCAATCGTCGAGAATGACCGCAAAGCCTGCGGCACGCAGGGCTTCGGCCTGGAGCCGCGCCTGCGGGTCGTCCCGCAACAGGGCTTCGTGCAGCTCGAAGGCAAGCCGTTTGGGCGCGACGCCATGCTGCCGGCACTGCTCGAGGACGAAGGATGGCAGCTCGGGGTCGAGCACGCTCTGCGCCGAGAGGTTGATCGAGTAGCCGGCGGGCGAATCGTCCGCCGGCTCGCCGGCGGCGTGGGCAACGACCTTGCTGATGACCCAGCGATCGAGGCGGCTGCCGAGCTCGGTATGGCCGACAGTGGCCAGCAAGGCCTCGGGAGAGGTCAGCTGGCCGGCCTGGTCGACCACCCGCAGCAGGATCTCGGCGTACGCGGGCCGCTGCGCGGCTGTGAGCGGCACCGCCGGTTGGGCCAGCAGGCGCAGCCGGCTGGTGCGCAGCGGCGGTCGGCGGACACGCTGGCTGTCCTGCGCGCTGTCGGCGATCTCGACGCGGTTGCCGCCAGCCTCCTTGGCATCCAGGCATGCCTGCCGGCCTCGCTGCAGGGCGGCCTTGCCGCCGGGCACATCATCCAGCGCCACCAGGCCGATGCTGGCGCTCAGCTCCGGCCCCGGGCCGCCGGCATCCACCAGCCGCGTCTGCTGTACGGTCCTGAGCAGGGCATCCGCGACCGGCCTTGCATTCTCGAGCGTACAGTCGCGCAGCAGCAGGCCGAATGCGTCATCGTCGACCCGCGCCAGCACGTCGCCGCGGCGGGCATGGGCGTCCAGTTCCTGCGCCACGGAGAGCAGCGCGCTTTCTGCCGCATCGCGGCCGTAATCGGCGGCAAGCTGCTGAAAAGAATCGAGATCCAGATAGCAAAGCGTATGGCTGCCCTGCCGCTCGCCGGCCAGCAGCTGGTCGAGCAGGGCAATCAGGGCTGCACGGGTCGGCAGGCCGGTCAACGGGTCGCGAGAATCGTCGGGGACAGCCGCCGGCGAGTCGGCGGCGGCCGCGAAACCCGCCAGGGTCGGTTGCGGAGGAGGGTGCAGCTTGGATCCTGCCGGCGATTGCCGGTTCGGGCTCTGAACGTGCGCGACCAGCAGAACGACGCGATTGTCGCGATCGGTGATCGGCCGCAGCGAGAACACGATCGGCGTCGCCTGCTGCGCGGTATTCCATACCGCCGCTTCGCGGCGCAGCACCTGCCCGGCGGCGGCGGCGGCAACGGCTGCACGCAGGCGGCCGGCGTCTTCGTCGTGCAGCAGCTGCCAGCCGATGTCGCAGATGTTCCTGCCTTCGACCTCGCTGGGATTAAGGCCCCAGAACGCCAGTGCCTGCCGATCGATGTCCAAGATCTCGCCATCCGGCTTGAGCAGCGCTGTGAACGCAAAGCCGTTTTCGGAAACGGTGGCGTGTCGCCGTTCCTGCCTGGTATCGGTCATGGCCTCACCCGAGCGGTATCAGCGCTGATGTTGTGTTACGCGGCTGGCTTCTCAAGCGCTTTGGCGATCAGGGCTGCAAAAAGCGTCAATCCGGCCGGTCGTCGCCATCGTCCAGCTCCGTTTCGTCGTCATCCGGTTCCCAGGGCTCGCGGCCGTTGGGATATTCCTCGGTGCTGCGGCGCCAGTCGGTGCGGTCCATGTCGGTAGCGCTGTAGTCGAGATCGTCGGGCTCGAGGTCGTCGACCGGCCCGGTCCAGTCTTCGGGGGGTTCGGCGAGGTCGATGTCCAGCTCCTCCCAGGCTTCCATTTCCAGCACCTCGAGATCGCCGTCGAAGCGCTGGATCTGAACCGAACCGTCGTCATCGACCGCGATCACCTGGAACAGCTGGCCTTTGATACGGCAGCAGTACCAACTGCCGGGGACCGGCTCGATATCGTTGCTCATGGCACGCCTCGAATTGCACCCGACCTACTTGAGGTTGACAGTGGCCCATGTGATTTAGTGCCGTCGGACGGCGCGGCTTGCTCGGAGCGCACGCCTTGCCGATAGTGGCGGCCAGTTCGACTAAGGAGGGAAACAATGCAGGATCTCGCAATCGTCACCGGTGGCGGCACCGGGCTTGGCCGGGCCATTGCGCTGGAGCTCAGCGGTCGAGGGCATCCGCTGCTGCTGGTGGGACGGCGGCGGCAGCCGCTGGAGGAGACGGCCCGGATGGCCGGCGGGAGCTGCGAAGTCGTCAGCGGCGATGTCGGCACCGAGGCCGGGCGGGCCGCGGTGGCCGCCGCGGTCGGCCAGCGGCGGGTGGCGATGCTCGTCCACAATGCTGCCGTGCTGGAACCGGTGGGGCCGTTGGCCGGGGTGACGCTGGAGGCCTGGCGCACGGCCATGCAGGTCAATCTGGAGGCGCCGCTGTTCCTGACCCAGGCGCTGCTGCCGCGCCTCGCCGGCGGCCGGGTCCTGCACATTTCCTCAGGCGCCGCGCGCAATGCCCTGGCCGGCTGGGGAGCCTATTGCGTATCCAAGGCGGGCCTGCTGATGCTGTACCAGATGTTCAACGCCGAGCTGACGGACGTTGCCGTCGGCAGCGTGCGGCCGGGCGTGGTCGATACTCCCATGCAGGGGCTGATCCGCGCGCAGGACGAGAGCCGCTTTCCCAGCGTCGAGCGGTTTCGTCGCCTCAAGCAGGACGGGCAGCTGCGGTCGCCGGCGGAGGTGGCGAGCTTCATCGGCTGGCTGCTCTTCGAAACGACACCGGAGGACTTCGCGGCGCATGAATGGGATATCGGCAATCCCGATCACACCGCCGCCTGGCTGCAGTCCCGCCGGGCAAAGTCCTCATAACCGCGGTTCCCGCCAGCCGAAACCGCCAGCGCTGCTTCCCTGCCGGCGGCGGGAGGCACGCTGGCTCGTCATGCCGCCGCGGATCAGGCGCAATGTCTCGATTTCGGCGATGGATTCCTGGATGTCGCGCGCGGTCGGCAGATTGGCCGTGGTCCAGCGCAGCACCGGGATCGCCGCTTCGCGGATCAGCGCGCCGCCTTGCTCGTGGCTGCTGCGGCCATGCACCACATCTTCCAGCTCAACTGCAGCAACCACCCGGAAGTCGCTGCTGCAGATGAGGAAATCCACCGTCTGACTGGCCAGCTCGGCCTGCCGGGCGGCAACGGCTGCCCGGTTTTTCCCCTTGACCTCGACGAAGGCGGCCAGGCTGGCGCGGGCAAAGATGATGTACTGGGGCAGGGCGGCCCGCAGGCGCAGATACATCGCCTGGGCGTCGCGCTGGAGGATGTTCCTCGGCTGCAGCGTCGTGCTCCTGGCCTTGGGGCCGCGCAGGTCCGGCAGCCACAGGATCACCAGGCCTGCCAGCGGGAACAGCAGCAGGATTAACAGGTAGTACGCATTCATGTGCCATCACCTTCCGCGTCAGTCCTACAGATGCGGCGCGGTGCGGCCCGAGCGTCGAGCGGTCAGCCTGCGTGTCGAGCCTGACTCGGCGGCCGCCGCATGCCTTCGACGTAGCGACGGCAGGCCTGCTCGGCCGAAGCTCGGTCAACAAACGGGCCATGTCCGAGCGACTCTCGCGTCGCGAAATACCACTCGCCGTTGACGTTGAAGAACCGTCCGCTCCGGAAAGTAAGCGCACTGGCGGGATTTTGTTGTTTCTGTGTCATGCAGACTCCCCCGAGAACGGGCTGTTCATGCCTCGCATTTGTGGGTATCGCTGGGTGACAACAACTCGGGAAAACCCGGCCCGCTGCGCCCGGCCGCGTGGCGACGTGGGTTGCACGCCTTCGGCGAGGCCTCTACATCAAGTCTGCATGCCGCGGCCGCCGCCGCGGGAGCACGCCAGCCATCGCTTCCACTGCCGCAGTCCTTGCCACGCAGCCGAGCCGATTACGGAAAACTTGATGCATATCGTCGACACCACGATGTTCTACGCCCCGCAGAGCGGCGGCGTGAAGCGGTATCTCCTTGCCAAGCGGCAATGGCTTGCGAAGCAGGACGACGTCCGGCACACGCTGCTGGTCCCGGGCGGCGCCGATACTCCCAGCGAGCCGGGCATCGTGCGGATGGCTGCGCTGCCGCTGCCGTTCACCGGCGGCTACCGGTTTCCGCTGCGGCAGCAGCCGTGGCGCCGCCAGCTGCTGGCGCTGGAACCCGACCTGATCGAAGCCGCCGATCCCTACTGCGTGCCCTGGGCCGCCAAGGCGGCGGCGCAGGCCCTGGGCGTGCCGGCCATTGCCTTCCATCATTCCGACGTCAGCCGGCTGCTGAGCGCAAGGGTCGGAAGCTGGGCGATGCGCCCGATCGGCCGCTATCTGCGGGCGCTGTACCAGGATTTCGATGTCGTCCTGGCACCGAGCCGGGTCATCCTCGACAAGCTGGAGGCCGCCGGTGTGTATCACACCCGGCTGCAGCCGCTCGGCGTCGATGCCGAGCTGTTTCACCCCGGCCGGGCCGATCCGGCGCTGCGGCGCGAGCTCGGGCTGCCGCCCGGCACCCGGCTCCTGGTGTTCGCAGGACGCTTTTCCAAGGAAAAGAACATCCCGGCGCTGTTCGACGCCTTTCGCCGGCTCGGCCCGAAATACCACCTGCTGCTGATCGGCGGCAGCCGTCGGCGGCGGGTGGGCAATGTCACCCAGCTGCCGTACCAGGGTGGCGGTCAACAGCTGGCACGCTACCTTGCAAGCGCGGATGCCATGGTGCATGCCGGCGACGCGGAAACTTTCGGCCTGGTAATGGCGGAGGCCATGGCCTGCGGCCTGCCGGTGGTGGGGGTGGACTGCGGCGCGGTACCGGAACTGATCGACAGCAGCGTCGGCGAGCTGGTCCCGCGCGCAACCGGCGCTGCGCTGGCGGAAGGCGTGCGGGCACTGTTCGAGCGTGATCTCACGGCCATCGGACGTCTGGCGCGGCAACGAGTCGAGCAGCGCTACAGCTGGGACCAGGTCTTGGGGGGGCTGCTTGCGCTGTACCGGCAGCTGGCCGGCAAGGCCGAGGCGACGGCGGGAGGGCGCCAGCGTGTCGCTCTCTGAGGACGTGCATCGGCCGGGAGAGTCGCCGGGCACGGAGGACGGCCCCGCTACCGGGCATGTGCAGGTGCAATGGCCGTCATGAAGCGTTCCTGGCTCGTGCTGACCGCCGCGAGCCTGGTGCTCAGCCTGGCCGTGCCGGTGCTTTACGGCGGCATGGACAGCATTCGTGCCGCCAGCACCGTGCCGGCCGGCACCATTCTGCTGGTGGTCAGCATGATCTTCGGCTGCTGGCTGTTCAATGCCGCCCGCATCCGCCTGCTGGTGCACGCCCTGGGCGGCAGGCTGGGCGTGCGCGCCGCGGTGGCCATCGTGATGGCCAGCGAGTTCGCCGGCGTGGCGACGCCGGCCGGTGCCGGCAATCCGGCCACCTATCTGCTGCTGCTGTCCCGGCAGGGGCTGCCGGTTAGCAGCGGCGCGGCGGTGATCGCGGTGGACCAGTTCATGGACCTGGTGTTCTTCGCCAGCGCCGTGCCGATCGCCATCGCGCTGTTCGTCCTGCAGGGCGGCATCAGCCATCCGATACGGGTGATCTGGCTGATCGTCGTGCTGTTTCTCGCCGGCGTCACGGTGCTGATCCTGGTGCTGCGCAACTACCGTAGCCTGGTACTGGCGGCCGGCCGGCTGGTCCAGCGGCTGCCGCGGCTGCGGCGGTTCCGGTTCCGCATGGCGCGGGGAGTGCTGGGCTTCCGGAACAGCGTGCGGGTGCTCCTGCAGATGGGCCCGGGCCGGTTGCTGCTGCTGTACCTGTTCTGCCTGGCCCACTGGCTGCTGCGCTATGGCGTGCTGCCGGTGGTGGTCATGGCACTCGACAAGGCCGTTCCCTGGGGATATCTGTTCGTGATGCAGGGCGTGCTGCTGTTCATCGGTCACGTGACCGTGCTGCCCGGCGGCGGGGGCGGGGTGGAAGTCGGATTCAGCGCCCTGCTCACCCCATACATGGGAGCGACGGCGACAGCAGCGGCATTGCTGCTGTGGCGCTTCGGCACCTTCTATTTCTACCTGATCGCGGGAGCGCCGGTGTTCATGGTCGCTACCGGCCGTGCCGCCGGGCGGCTGATGCGGGCGCAAGGCGATCACTGAACCGGCTTGACGGCCGTTCCGGTCCTGTGGCCTGGTATCGGCTGTCCTGTTCTGGAGAGGCGATACATGCTAGACAGCCTTGTTCCCCGTTCGCTGACCACATTGCTGCTCGGCGCCCTTGTCGCCGGCCCGGCCGCTGTCTCGGCCCAGACCACGACTGCCGCCGATCAGGCGCAGTTGTCGCTGACCGTGTATCAGCAGGGCTTCGCGCTGATCCGGGACGAGCGCACGGTCGAGCTGCCGCCGGGACGGCTGGAGCTGCGCGCCGCCGACATCAGCGATCAGATCGTTCCCGAGAGCGTGCTGGTGACAGGGCAGGGGCTGGCCTTGCACGCCGCCGTGTATGCCGGTGCATCGCTGACGGCGGACAGCCTCCTGGCAAGCCAGGTGGGCCGTACTGTGCGGGTTCTGCGCACCGATCCGAGCAATGGCGAATTGCTCGAGGAAGAGGGGGTACTGCTCAGCGCCGCCGGCGGGGTGCCGATCGTCCAGATCGGCGATCGGGTCGAAATCGGCGGTCCCGGCGCGCCCTGGCGACTCGGTTTCGAGGAGCTGCCGGACACCCTGCAGGGGGAGCCGGCCTTGACACTGACCCTGGACAACACCACCCGCGGACCGCAGTCGCTGGCGCTGACCTACCTCAGCCGCGGCCTGGGCTGGCAGGCCGACTATGTCGGCGTTCTGAGGGAGGACGATGCGCTGACCTTGAGCGGCTGGGTCTCGCTGGAGAACGCTACCAATACCGTTTTCCCGGCAGCACGTATCCAGCTGCTGGCAGGCGACGTCAATCAGGCGGAGAGCGGCGTCCGGCCATTCCAGGCCATGGCGCGCAGCGCGGAAGTCGCCGCGGCCGACCTTGCCAGCATCCCGGTTGCCGATTACCACCTTTACGAGCTGCCGGAACCGGTGACTCTGCTGCCGGCCCAGCGTCGGCAGGAACGCCTGCTGGCGCCCCGGGAAATCCGGGTTGAGCGGGAATACCGGCTCAGCAGCAACCGGCTTTGGCAGAGCACGGAAGAGACCACGGTGCCGGTCGCGGTCAGCCTGACGCTGCGCAACGAGCAGCCCGCGCTCGGGCTGCCGCTGCCGGCCGGCCGGGTGCGGATCTACGCCGAAGGCCTGCAGGGCGGCATGCAGTATCTCGGCGAGGACCGCATCGGTCATACCGCCGTTGGCGAACCGTTGACGCTGCGGCTCGGCACCGCCTTCGACGTGCTTGCAAAGCGGACGACTCAGGACATCCGCCGCATCGACCAGCAGACCACCGAGCTGCAGCAGCAGATCCGCCTCATCAACCGCAAGCAGGAGCCGGTGACGGTGGTGGTGGCCGAGCAGCTTGCCGGAGAGTGGGAGATCCTGTCCTCCAGCCACCCTTACCAGAAGGCTTCGGCGCAGCTGGCGGAATGGCGGATCGAGATCCCGGCCGACAGCGAGCAGTCCCTGACGTACGCGGCGAGGATCCGCTATTAGCGGTTTCCTAGCGCACCGGCCACAGCTGCAAGGTCGCAGCCAGCAGGACGGCATAGCGGGCACCCTTGCCGATCAGGGTAAGGATGGCGAACAGGTCGA
>JAJUFY010000053.1 GCA_029263635.1 Ectothiorhodospiraceae bacterium
CGAGAAGGTCACCGACATCCTCGACGTCTGGTTCGATTCCGGCACCACCCACGCGACGGTGCTCGAGCACCGCGAGCTGCACGCGGTGCCGGCCGACCTGTACCTGGAAGGTTCCGACCAGCACCGCGGCTGGTTCCAGTCCTCGCTGCTGACCTCGGTCGCCATGCGCGGCGACGCCCCCTATCGCGGCCTGCTGACCCACGGCTTCACGGTGGATGCCGAAGGCCGCAAGATGTCGAAGTCGCTGGGCAATGTCATCGCCCCGCAGAAGGTGATGAACAGCCTCGGCGCCGACATCCTGCGGCTGTGGGTGGCGTCGGTGGACTACAGCGGCGAGATCCCGGTCTCGGACGAGATCCTCAAGCGGCTGGCCGACTCCTACCGGCGTATCCGCAACACCGCGCGCTTCCTGCTCGCCAACCTGAACGGCTTCGATCCCGCCCAGCACCTGCTGCCGGCCGAGCAGATGCTGCCGCTGGACCGCTGGGCGGTGGACCGCGCCCGCCTGCTGCAGGCCGACATCGAGCGCGCCTACACCGACTACGAATTCCATGTCATCTACCAGAAGATCCACAACTTCTGCGTGGTCGACATGGGCGGCTTCTACCTCGACATTCTCAAGGATCGCTTGTACACCAGCCAGCCGGACAGCCGTGCCCGCCGCTCGGCGCAGACGGCGATGCAGCACATCATCGAGGCGCTGGTGCGCTGGCTGGCGCCGATCCTGAGCTTCACCGCCGACGAGATCTGGCAGCACATGCCGGGCAAGCGCTCGGAGTCGGTGTTTCTCGAAACCTGGTACCAGGACCTGGCCGAGCTGCCCGAGGGTGGCATGGACCGGAACTACTGGGCGAAGGTGATCGAGGTCCGCGAGGCCGTCGCCAAGGAGATCGAGAAGGCCCGCAACGCCGACCGCATCGGCGGCTCGCTGGAGGCCCGGGTCGAGCTGTACTGCCCGGAGCCGCTGCAGTCGCTGCTGAAGGCGCTCGGCGACGAGCTGCATTTCGTGCTGATCACCTCCTACGCGGAGGTGCAGCCGCTGGAGGCGAAGCCTGCCGACGCTTCCCTGGCGGCGCTGGATGACGGCACCGAGCTGTTTGTCCGGGTGGTGCCGCTGGATTACGCCAAGTGCGTGCGCTGCTGGCACCGCTGGGAGGATGTCGGTGCCAATGCCGAGCACCCGGAGCTCTGCAGCCGCTGCGTCGACAATGTGGCAGGGCAGGGCGAAGACAGGCGCTACGCCTGATGGGCTGGAAGACCAAGTGGCTGGGCCTGGCCGGGCTGGTCGTCCTGCTTGACCAGGCGACCAAGCTGGCAGCCGAGCGCTGGCTGACATATCACCAGGCGTTGCCGGTGTTTCCCGGCTTCAACCTGACGCTGAGCTACAACCGCGGCGCGGCCTTCAGCTTCCTGGCCGAACATTCCGGCTGGCAGCGCTGGTTCTTCACGGTGCTGGCCGCCGCGGTCAGCGTATTCCTGGTACGCTGGCTGCGGCAGATCGGCGACCGCGACCGCTGGCTGTCGGCGGCGATCGCCCTCATTCTCGGCGGGGCGGTCGGCAACCTGATCGACCGCCTGCTGTACGGCCATGTGATCGACTTCATCTGGCTGTACTACGATCGCTGGAGCTGGCCGGTCTTCAACATCGCCGACAGCGCCATCACGGTGGGGGCGGTCGCCATGATCGCCCACATGCTGCTGGTCAAGCCCGAGCGGCAAGGAGCCTGAGGTACATGCAAAAGATCCTGCTCGCCAATCCCCGCGGCTTCTGTGCTGGCGTCGATCGCGCCATCAGCATCGTCGAACGGGCGCTGGAACTGTTCGGCGCGCCGATCTACGTCCGGCACGAGGTGGTCCACAACCGCTTTGTGGTCGACGGGCTGCGCGCCAAGGGCGCCGTGTTCGTCGAAGAACTGGACGAAGTGCCGGACGACGCCACCGTCATATTCTCCGCGCACGGGGTGTCCCAGGCCGTGCAGGAGGAGGCCAAGCGGCGCGGCCTGCGCGTGTTCGACGCCACCTGCCCGCTGGTTACCAAGGTCCATATCGAGGTGCGCAAGCACGCCAAGGACGGCCGCGAGGTCATCCTGATCGGCCATCATGGGCACCCGGAGGTGGAGGGCACTATCGGCCAGTACGTCGGCGAGGGGGCCGACGACGGCGCCATCTATCTGGTCGAGACGCCCGAGGACGCCGCCCGGCTGGAGGTCGACAATCCCGACGATCTCGCCTTCGTCAGCCAGACCACGCTGTCCATGGATGACACCGCCAAGGTGATCGATGCCCTGCGGGCGCGTTTCCCGAAGCTGCGGGGGCCCCGCAAGGATGACATCTGCTATGCCACCCAGAATCGCCAGGATGCGGTGAAGGAGCTGGTGTCGCAGGTCGACGTGCTGCTGGTGGTGGGCTCGAAGAACAGCTCCAATTCCAACCGCCTGAAGGAACTGGCCGAGCGGGCCGGGGTGCCGTCGTACCTGATCGACGGAGCCGAGGATATCCAGCGAGACTGGGTCAAGGACGCCTCCGCGGTTGGGGTCACCGCAGGCGCGTCGGCCCCGGAAACCCTGGTGCAGGACGTGGTGGCCCGGCTCCAGGCATGGGGGGCCGTGCTCGGTGCGCCGATGCGGGGCCGGGAGGAGAACATCACCTTCTCACTGCCGAGGGACCTGATCCGCAAGAGCCGCGAGCTCAACGCCAGCTGAATCGCCGCCGGCAGGGGCGAACTCTCCCGGTCAGGCCGAGGCAGGGCAGACGATGTTGTCGCCCGCTACGGCGGGCCGGATGCGGCCGGTCATGGACAGCACCAGGCCGCGCGGCGCCTGCCGGCGCCGAAGATCGCACAGAGAGAACGTACTGGCATAGCCTCTGGCGAGGCCGTGGGCGTCGAAGCGGACCCGGTGCCGGGCATTGCTGCCCGAAGCCGACAGCATCAGCCCCAGGTGATCGATGCCGTGTCCGCGCCGTAGGAGGCGGCCGCCGTCATCGTCGCAGTAGCCGTCGGCATCGTTGTCCTGGCAGCTGCCGTCCTGATTCCGGTCCTCGAAAATCAGCCAGCCCTGGCTCCAGTCACCGCTTTCCGTGCAGCGCCGGCCGTCGCCGCTCTTGCAGACGACGGTGGAATGGCCCGAGCGCAGCGCATGGCTGCGGGCCAGCTCCAGCGCCGCGTGGAAGTCGTTGAGGGTGGCTGACAGCCGGGCATCGCGCACCAGAAAGGCGAGGCTGCTCGCTGCCACCGGTGTCAGCACCGCCATGAGCGCGATCACCACCAGCAGTTCGATCAGCGTGAACCCGCGAGGCCAGCCTCCCTGCATGACTCGACATCTCCCCCCGTTGTTGCCGATTCGGCGGCAGATCGCGGCGATGCGTGCGGTGTGCCGCCGTTCCGGCGCGAAATTCTGCAGGAGTCCACCACGAGCTGCCGGGTTCCGGCGTCAAGAGCAGCTTTTCTCCCAGCAGGTCTCGTCGGCATCGATGATGTTGTTGTCGTTGCGGTCCCAGGCCCGTTCGCCGCTGGACGACAGCTGGAGAAAACCGTCACCCGCCTGGGCGCCGGTCGGGATGGCCCGCAATACAAAGCTGTCGGCCGTGGCCGAGTGAATGCGCAGATCGTAGGTTTTGCTGCCGCCTGCCACGGGCACCTGTGCCGAGTAGATCGCCGGAGCGCCGGTGTCGGCGCCGCCGATGGCGTTGCCGGTGTAGGCGAAGGTGATGGTGTACCGCTGCTCCATGGCGGCGGCCAGGCCCAGCAGTGCCGACATGGCATCCGCACGCCGGCTTTGCCGGATCAGCCCGGCATAGCCTGGATAGGCGATGCCGGCAAGAATGCCGATGATCACAACGACGATGAGCAGCTCGATCAGGGTAAACCCGGCACGGCGCTTTGGCATGATGCAGGACCTCCCTTGCCACGTCGGTTTTCCGGCCTGACGGCTTCCTGGCCACGCAGTCGGTGTTGCCTTGGATTTTCTTCAACGGATCTGGCGCCAGGACAGCCGGCCATCGGTGGTGTCGGCCTTCTCAATGGTTAGCAGAATCACGCCGCTGCTGCCGCTCAGGTACTTGTACTCTCGGTCGCTGTCCGGATCCTGGTCTTCCAGGATCTCCGGCGGGCTGACGATCTCCTCGAACTTGACGCCGCTGTAGGCGTCCAGCACCCCGTCGCCGTTCAGGTCGAAGGCCGGGTACGGCAGGGCGCCGCCGGTGAAAGCCTGCAATTCCATCAGCCAGCCGTTGCCGCCGAAGGAGCAGGGATCGGCGCTGGGGATCAGCGTGGTAAAGATGACGCGGCCTGCGTGCAGCACCGGCTCTGAGACCACTCGTTCTCCCCGGTAGCCGCCGCTGTAGCTGTCGGGCCAGAGCAGATCCAGGTACCAGCCCTTGTGCTCGGCCGACAGGGCATGGCTGGAAACTTTCCGGACGTCATGGCCGGCTCCGCCCTTATCGCCGGCGAACGACACCGTGCCTTCGAAGGCAATGACCTGTCTTTGCAGCGCATTGCGGCTGCTGATCCGGCTGCCCGTGTCGTGGATCGCGTAGAAGCTGTTGCGGGCATCGTCGGCAGCGCTGACCACCTTGTCGCCGATCTCGAAGAATTTGCCGGTGCCGAAGTAGACCATGTAGCCGCCATGCGGATGCCTGGTGACGGCAGGCCGCATGGTGATGGGCTGCGCCCGGCCGGCAGCGTCAACTGCGCGGAACAGCGGCTGCGGCGCGCCGCCGGATTCGAAGGCAGAACCCCAGCGGTTCTTATTGCCGGGCAGGGTGAACTTCCAGAGGTTGCCCTGCAGGTCGCCGGCGTAGACCACGTCGGTGATGCGGTCGCCATCGAGATCCACCGGCACCGGCGTGCTCAGGCCATTCGGGGCGCTGGCGCCGCCGAACTTGGTATCCAGCGTCGCCAGCAGCGCGCCGGTTGCCAGGTCGACGATGAACAGCACCGCCTTCCTGTTGCGGCTGCCCGGGCCGTTGCCGAACATGGCAACCCAGTGGCCGGTGTTCAGCCGGGCGATCGCCGCCTGTCCGAGCACCACCCCCAGGTCGGCGTCATAGTCCGAGGGCGCGTCCGCCGGGTTCGGTGGAAATTCCCACAGGACATCGTCGGCAGAAAAGCGGGTGGGATCGGTCACGTCCAGGGCGAACACGCCGCGGCCGCCGGCGCCCAGGGTGCCGGTGAGGACGGTGCGCCAGCGGCCGCGGAGATAGGCATCGCTGACTCGCGGCGAGCCATCGACATAGTAGCGGTGCTGGTAATCCGGCCGGGTCAGCTCGTGCAGGTTGGGGAAGACGGCGTTCGGCATGTAAGCGAACCGCTCAACCAGGCTTTCGGCATCGAACGCGTGCAGCATGCCGTCGTTTGCGCCGACGTAGATCATCCTGGGCCGCGAGCTCTTGCCCTGGACGAAAGCGCGGTAGCTGCTGCCTTCCAATCCGGGCAGGACGCTGAACCCGAAGCCGGCGGCACCGGCGAATACCGGGCTTGAGTTGACGATGTCCCCGAGCAGGCTGCCCCGCTTGCGAAAGACCGCCCCCTCCAGCTCCCGGGCGCCGCGCAGGTACGCGAGGCGCTGCTCGCCAAGCCCGTCACCTGCCGGATCGAGATCGCTTCTCTGCCTGTCCGACAGGTTCTCCCAGAGGAATTCGATGCCCTGCGCCGGCGTAGTCCCGACCGCCGGACGCCAGGTGAAGATCTTCCGATCGCCGGCCGCAGGGATGCGGTCGGCAGCGTCGCCGGCGGGAGGCAGAACGCTGCCGTTGGTGATGTCGAGCGGGTAGGCCAGTAGCTGGCCGCTCCAGTCGAGCGTGTTGAAACGGGCCTGATAGATCCGGGTATCGGCGCTCAGCCGGGTGGAGCTGGCTGTCACGGCCGATGCCGATGTGGAGGCTGCCAGGATCTCCGAGACGGCCTTGCCGAGCGCTTGGGTCAGCGCATCCATGTCCGTGGCGGTGTGGTAGCTGCCACGGCCGTAGGCAGCGGCGTCCGCCAGCATCTGGTCGGCAGAGGCGAAGCCGACGGTATGCGTGACGAGGTTCTGCTTGGGGAATCTGGCGTCGTTGAAGCTCCTGCCGGCGTCATCGTAGCCGGTCTTGCGCAGATCGATGTCGTAGCCGAACTTGGCGAGGTCGTCGAGGTAGAGGGTGTCGCCCTCGCCGTCGCCGCCGCTGTTGCTGCCATCGGAATACGGCTGGCCGACGGCAGCGGCGATGCCGTCCCAGTTCGGCAGTCTGCCCCCGGGATCGTCCGGATCGTTGCCGGGAAAGCTCCTGTCGTAGGTCGGCAGGCCGTCGCTGATGACGACCACGAAGTTCTTCTGGCAGCGGTACTGGATGGGGGAGGCGTAGTTTCCACTGCCGCCGCCCTGGTAGCGGCTCAGGCCGCGGAAGTAGCGGGTGATCTCGTAGTACGTCTCGGCAAGCGGCGAGCGGGCGTTGGCGTCGAGCCTGGCAATCTCGCTGATGACGGTCGCCGGGCTGCTGCCGCAGGGCGCAAGGATGCTGCCGCCGGGGCCGCTGTCCCAGGCGGTTGGCGGATTGAAGGCGGCCAGGCCAAAGCGAACGCCGGTCGTGTTGCTGACCAGCCTCGTCGCCACCTCCCTGGCAAGCTGCAGCCGGTAGCCGGTCGGAATCTGCCCGGCAGTGAGGTCGGTGCCGGTGGCGAAGGAGTCGAACAGGAAGTTGAGGTAATTGCCGGTATAGCGCGTCTCGTCCCCGCGCGGGGCGGGCAGCTTGAGGCATTTGCTCGTGCCGTCGCTGCGGCGGCCCTGGATGTAGCCGGCGCTGCACGTTCCCTGGCTGAGCGAGCGGTACTCGACATGGCCGTCGTCACGGTGGTAGGCGGAGCCGACTCCTGCAGCGCGATTGCCCCAATGGGCATAGGCCGTGCCGGGGTCGTAGCGGGAGTCCCGGATAATGTGGTTCATGCTGCCGGAGTTATCGATCAGCAGCATCACGTTCGGCTCGGCGCCGGCACTGACGGACAGCGGCGACTGGGCGATCCCTGCCGCCGCCATTCCGCACCGCAGGGCGAGCGCTAGCGTGGTCAGGAAAGTCGCCGGGCGGATCTTGTTCTGGTCGGGCATCGTTCACCCCCGCTCGCGAACCGGCTAGCGCATGTAGATCGACTGCAGGATCACTTCCGACGCATCGGAGCCACCGCGGGCGCGGGCGGTGATGCGGTAGACCGCCTGATCCGGCAGGGGCTCGTCGGCCGCGGCGCTGGCGCCTGGCGGCAGCACCCGCGGCAGCTCCTCGATCACGTAGCGCGGCGCGGCGGAGAGGTTTTGCAAGCTGCCCTGATATGCGCGGGCCTGATCCCAGGACCAGCCGGCTCGGCGCCAGACCGGGATGGCGCTGTCGTAGTCGGACTCGGTGGGCGCGTAGACATAGAGGCCGTCGCGGTTCTCGAACTCGGGAAGCACCGGTGAACTCACGAGCCGCTCCCCTTCCCGCAGCGCGGCCTCCGCAGCCAGGAAGGCGAGGCTGGCGTCGTGCAGGTTGCCGGCCATCCTCTCCTGCAGCCCGGACGCCTGCATGCCGCTGAGGCCGAGTATGGTCAGCACCAGCAGGAGCACCAGGCTGACGATCAGCACCGTCCCTGTCTGCTTTTTGCCGTTCAGCCCGCGCCTGGTTTTCATCGGAGGCTGTTCCGTATCGCGATCGTGCTGGCGAAGGTCTGTCGCAGCCGGCGGTCGGTGATGCTCCGGCCGTTGTAGTCGACGGTCTGTGGCTCGGCGACGATGTTGTCCTCGCGGCTGCGCACCCGCAGGCTGAGCTGCACGCTCACCACGTCCTGCCAGCGGATGCCGGCATCGGCGGTCTTGTATTCATCGGCGGTGCCGTCGCCATCGGTGTCCAGGCCATAGCGCAGCTGCAGGTCGTCCACGCCTTCCACCAGCTCCTCGGCAGGATCGGTGCCGATCCGCCGCCAGAGCGCCGGTTCGCCGACGACGTTTTCCCGGAGGAAATAGCTGGTGGTGTTGATGCGCATCAGCTCGGCATCGCCCCGATACGCCTTGCCGAGCTGCTCGGTCCAGTTGCCGGGGCTGCCGCCGCCGATGCCATGTTCCACTCTGCCGGAGGCGCCAGGGTTGCTGCCGCTGATCTGGAAGACGGTGGCTTTTTCGCAATCGCTGATCACGACGATGTCCCCGGCGGCCAGCCCGTTGTCTTTCTCGACGTGCAAGGCAGCCGCTGCATCGGCCATGTAGGGCGGCAGGATCTGTATGGCGTTGCCGTCGCCGGCCCGGACCGTGACGATGTCGGTGCCCTTGATCCCCCTGCCCCTGAGGACGTCCTCGAGATGGCTCGGCAGCGTGGGCGTCCATTGCCCTGTACCGTTCCGGTCGCGGTGCCCGGTAATGTGGATGTCGAAAGCGTACAGGTAGTGCGTGCTGTCGTTGAGCGTGCTGTGCAGCGGCGCATGCCGAGCGCAGCCGTAGTGGCCGGCCATCCGCAGGTCCCGGCTCAGGAACAGCATGGCGAAGCGGCCATTTTCCTGGACCCGGGCCAGAGCATCGCTGACCCGGTGCGTCGCCCGGCTGCTCTGGAAGACCTGGAAGACGCCAGCCACCAGGATCAGCCCGATGACCAGGGAGACCATGATCTCCACCAGGCCGAGTCCGCGCTGGCTTTGTTTCTGGCCGGAGGGCAGGGTCATAGCCGCGTCTCGTACTCGAAGGAATCGGTCGCGTCCGCACCGTCATGGCGGGCGTTCCAGCGGATCGTCACGCCGACGAGATCGTGGTTCGTGCTGACTGCGCCCTTGCCGTCGGGCAGAGTGTCGGCAATGCGGGCGCGCCATTCCTGGAGGTCCAGGGCGCTGCGGGCCGTACCGGCAGAGGGTGAGGCGTCGAATGCGATGTCGTATTCCCCGGCCAGCGCGGCATCGCGGTTTGCCCGCATCCGTTCGATCATGTCCAGCGCCAGGATGCTGGCCTGCGAGCGCAGATAGGCATCCTGGCTGCTGCGCAGGCTGGCCAGCTGCAGGCCGGCAGCCCCGAGCAGCCCGATGGAGAGCACCAGCAGCGCAACCAGAACTTCAGCCAGGGTAAAGCCCCGGGCGCCCTGCGCTTTGGTAAGGACAGGACCGTTCTTGTTCTGCATAACATACTGATAATACGGAGATTCGCATCAAGACAAGCCCGGTGGCCAGAGTGTCGGCAATTTCCGACAAGCGACAGGCCGGATCGCCCGCAGCGGCCGGGGGGCGGCAAGACCACGAGGCGGCGGGCGATCCGGAGCGGATCCGTTGTCTGTCGGGGGGGACTTTTATATACTGCCCGCCTCGTCTGAGAGCCGGAGTAGCTCAGTCGGTAGAGCAACTGATTCGTAATCAGTAGGTCGGGGGTTCGATTCCTCTCTCCGGCACCATCTTCTCCTTGTTGGTCAGCAGCTTGCGCGCTTCGGTAAGCGGAAGCGCGCGAGTCGTTGACAAAACTTTGGCAAAATCTCCCGGCGAGGAGATCCTAGGCAGTCGCCACATCCAGCCCTTGCCTTGGTGTGCGCCTAGCGCGCTTTATTCCGTTCGAGATTGCGTCCCGTGGCCTGGCGTCCGCATGCTCTAGCGCGGCCACCTGTCGGTCGGTCCATCTACGTTTCTGCTGAGCCCTGGCCTGGTCGGCCTACACAACAAGGTGCGCTTACTTCTGCGTCAGCAGACCGCAGTCGGTGTCCAATCGCATCTGTTTGAGGCGGCTGACGAACCACTTCATTCCTTGCCCAGTTTGTCGCGCGGCCAAGCCGGCGATATCCCAACGGACGATCGGCTGCAGCGGCAAACTCGAACGGCACTTCCCCCAGCGGACGCAAGTTGAAGCCGGCGTAGGCGGGGCACCCTCGGCGCCGATCACCAAATCACAGCGACCGTCATTCAGCACGTCTCAACTGCTGTCCAGCGCTTCTTCGCTGAGCCGCAGCGCTACCGCTTGATGGTGTAGGACGCGGCCGCCGGCGCGCTGCGGCTCCTCGGCTGTCGCCGCGATGCCTCGCCATCGCATCCAGGGCGCGCAAAGCGCCCAGGGTGATGGTCGGGATTATTGTTCGAATTATCTGATCTTTTTGCTCGGATAATCCCGTTATTAATCTATCCGTCTGGTGTTTATATTGGTTTCACCGTTCAGCAGTATCGATGGATTTATAGGGTTTATCATCAAGCAGACTACTTTCCTCACTCGTGTATTTGCGACCAATGACAGCCTGACGGGCCTGGCGTTGCGCATCCCGGCCGGCATCATTTTTGCCGCCCACGGCGCGCAGAAGCTGTTCGGCAGCTTTGGCGGTCACGGCCTGGCTGGAACCGGGCAGTGGATGGCCTCCATCGGCCTGGAGCCCGGCTATCTGATGGCGCTTGCCGCAGGCAGTGCCGAGTTCTTTGGCGGTATCGCGCTGCTGCTTGGCCTGCTGACCCGGCCGGCGGCCTTGGCGCTGGCGTTCACCATGCTGGTCGCCATCTTCGCTGTCCACCTGCCCAATGGGCTGTTCATGAGCAACAACGGCTATGAATTCGGCCTCGCCCTGCTCGCTGTTTCGGTTGCGCTGGTGTTTAACGGTGGTGGAAAACTGTCCCTGGATCGCCGGCTGGCTGAGATGCAGGGGCGTGTCCGGAGCAGCAGCTCAGACCGCGTCGGCGTTACGGCGTAAGACCGCGGAATCGCGCTTGCTTATCGCCAGCCAGGGAAGACGCCAGTCTCCCCTGGCATTCCAAAGACTTTCACCAGCTGAGGCATATGAAAACATGGGCTTGCTGATCGAAGGCCAGTGGGTCGACCGCTGGTATGACACCGACGCCAATGGCGGCCGTTTCGTCCGTAGCGAATCGCAGTTTCGCAACTGGATCACGCCTGATGGCAGCCCTGGGCCGTCCGGCAGCGGCGGCTTCCAGGCC
>JAJUFY010000466.1 GCA_029263635.1 Ectothiorhodospiraceae bacterium
CGGTCGTTGACCCGGACGACCACCTTGCGGCCGTTGTTCAGGTTGGTGACCTCGACATAGGTCGGCAGCGGCAGCTGCCGGTGTGCGGCGGTCATCGCATACATATCGTAAGGTTCGCCGCTGGACGTGCGACGGCCGTGGAACTTGCTGCCGTACCAGGAGGCGATGCCCCGCTCGGTGAAATTCTCGGCCGAGTCGAGCACGTAGTAGCGCTGCCCGAAGACCTCGTAAGAAGGCGGATTGCCGTAGCGGCTGCGCGGTTCATGGCGCGGTACTGCATCCGGCACCGCACTGAGATCCGGCGCCCGCGGCGGCGGGCCGTCGCCGGTGACTGGTTGATGGGCGCAGGCGGCAAGCAGAACCGCCAGCGGCAGGAACCAGAGTAGCCGGATGATCATGATGCTTGGCGCCGATCCTTGACCGCCTGTGCCAGCTGAAAGACAGCCATGGCGTACAGCGGGCTGTGGTTGTAGCGGGTGATGACGTAGAAGTTATGGAAGGTCGCCCAGTACTCGCTGCCGCCCGCGGTGTCGAGAACCAGCAGCCTGGCCGGCGCGTCGTCGGCAGCGGCAATGTCCGTCGTGACGCCGGCGGCGGCGAGTTCGGCAAAGGTGTGGGTCGGCTTCAGCGAGGTGTCGACCAGGCCGCGCCAGCCATCGCCGCGGACCTGTGCCGGCGCGGCGATCAGGTCGCCCTGCCGCCAGCCATGCCGGCGGAAGTAATTGGCGACGCTGGCCAGGATGTCGGCCTTGCTGTTGTACAGATCGCGCCGGCCGTCGCCGTCCCCGTCCGCGGCATAGTTGCGGTAGCTGCTGGGGATAAATTGCGGCATGCCCATGGCGCCGGCATAGGAGCCGGTCGGCTCCAGCGGATCGAACCGCTCCTCCCGGGCGAGCAGCAGGTAGTGTTCCAGCTCGCTGCGGAAGAAGGCTGCCCGCGGCGGGTAGTTGAAGGCCAGGGTTGTCAGGGCGTCCAGGACCCGATGCCGGCCCTTGTAGCGGCCGTAATAGGTCTCGACCCCGACGATGGCGACCAGGATCTCGGGTGGGACGCCGTAGTCCCTGCTGATCCGTTCCAGCAAGGCGGCATGCTCGTTCCAGAATGCCACGCCCTGCTTGATGCGCTCGGACGTCAGGAAGATCGGCCGGTAGCGGTGCCAGGGCAGCCGCTCGGCCGGGTTGTTCATGGCGTCGATGATGTCCTGGCGCGATTCGGCCTGTGCCAGCAGCTGCCGCAGCTCCCCGGCGTCGAAATCATGCTGGCTCACCATGCTGCGGATGAAGCCGTCGAGCTCGGAAGTCTCGCCGAACTTGCCCTGGGCCGGAGAAGCCACGGCATAGCCGAGCAGGCCGGCAACGACGCCGGTTAGCAGTAACGAACGCATGCGGTACCTCGATAAAACCGGCAAGCCGGATCGTGCGGCTGCATGAACCTGATGCGCATTGGTTTTTTGGATCAGGTCGGCAAGAGCTTGCGGTGCGTATGGATGGACATGAGCATACCGAAGCCTGCCAGTAGGGTCACCATGGAGGTTCCGCCATAGCTGACCAGCGGCAGCGGTACGCCGACCACCGGCAGCAG
>JAJUFY010000218.1 GCA_029263635.1 Ectothiorhodospiraceae bacterium
GTGCAGCACGCCGCCGGCGGCCGGGATGCCGAAATAGGCTTCCAGGTGGGCGTAGTTGTTCCACATCAGGGTCGCCACCCGGTCGCCCTTCTTGAGCCCGAGCTTCAGCAGCGCCTCGGCCAGCTGCCGGGCACGATGGTACATGTCGCCATAGGTGTAGCGGTGCAGGGACTTGTCTGGCAGCCGCGTCACCACCTCGACGTCGGCACAGACCGTGCCGGCACGCTCGAGGAACTGGTTGAGCGTGAGCGGCATGTTCATCATGGTTGCACGCATGGCGGTTCTCCTCTCTCCCGGTACTGCTTTTTTTGTTATGGCCGTTTCGGTGCCTTGCCGACGGCTCTTTTCGAAGACGATACACGATCCCAAAGAACCGAGACAGCTTATCAAGCTATCAAATTCGTCAGTCAGCGACGCCGGATTGGACCGGAACAGGTGAGGGCCGCATGCAGGTGTGGGTAGAGACCCGTCAGAACGCGCTCGGCGACCGCGAGCCCCATCGGTTCCGGCTCGGCCGTCGCTGCCTGGGCGTGGCCGCGGTCCTGGACCGCTGGCTGCACCCCGAGCACGCCTATTTCAAGGTGCAGGCGAGCGACGGCACTACCTACATCCTGCGCCAGGACGTCGCTTCAGGCTGCTGGGAGGTGACGCTCTACGAAAGCGGCGAGCGGCCGGCGCATCCGGTCGCTCCGGAAGTCAAGCGCCGGCAGTGAATGCGCCGCGGGAGGGGGCAGTGGTTGGGGTCCTCGCGCGGCGCTGGACCTTCGTCTGCCGGCCGTCAGATTCTGACGGTGGCGCGGGCGCGGGCCGGTGCGCCCCAGCCGAAATAGGCGGCAACCGCAGCGGTGCCCGCATGCAGCCAGATGTCGTGGCTGTGCAGCGGCACCAGGCCGAAGACGGTATTCAGGACCGGAATCAGCCCCATCACCGCAAAAATGCCGTAGATGATGGTCAGGCCGCGGGAAAAACTGACCGCATTGGTGAAGCTCCTGGAGGCGGCGATGCCCCAGGCGCCGATCGCCAGATGGACAAGGTTGTGGACCCAGTTGACCGGGAACAGGCCGAACAGCCGTCCGTGCATTCCTTCCAGCGCGAGGGGAATGGCCGGATCGGGCGCGGTCAGCAGCGCCGGAACGAAGCCGAGGATGCCCGCTCCGGCAAAGGCGATTCCGATGATCAGTGCAAAGCGCTCTACCGCCAACATGGTCTGCACCTCCTCCGTGCCGTGATCGGTGCGGCAGCGGCGCATCCCGCTGCCGCACCGGGTTATGTGGGGCGTGGACATGGCGGCCGACAAGGCTTGCCGGCCGTGGCGGCTGGCCTGTCAAAAAATTGACGGAAGAAGGCCCCGGGCGTGACCGGCATCGCAGATTCATGGCCCTGGGCGCGGTTTACTGGGGCCTGGCGTCTGCCGATGCCTCCTCACCCGTTCCAGACCAGCGGCCCGGCGAGCCAGCAAGCCGGGCCGGCGATGCGCGATCGGCAGCCGGATCAGGCGGGTTGCTGTGCCCGCGGCGGTCGCGGCTCCGGTCCGACGACGAAAAGGCACATGATCCAGACGATACGCACCCTGATTACCAAGAACGCCATGCGGACCGCCGCCGGCCGCATGATTTTCTTTACCGGCCTGCTTGGCTTTGCGCTGGTGACCGTGGACGGCGTCCTTCACGTCTACCCGGCGTTGGCCAAGGCGGTGGAGGCAGCGCTGCCGGCGCTGCAGCAGCAGCGGCTGCTGATGAGCGCAGCGGTGCTGCTATTCGCTGCCGCCTATCTGGTCGGCCGGAGCGAGGGCCAGCGGCGGCGGAGCTTCCTCGACCAGCTGCTGGAGTTCTGGGAATTCCGCCCGCTGCGCGACCGGCAGCTGTCCTGCCGCCTGTACGAGGGCGCGCATCTGGCGCTGATCGCGGTGATGTTCCACCGCGCCCTGTTCCTTTGAGCAACCCTCGCCGCCGGTCTCTTCTAGGGAGGCCGAGCCGGTCCCGTTCGCGGACTTCCGGCGCCCGCTGCAGCCCAGCGCGCGGTTAGCGGCGCCATGCGCCGTGCCTGCCGCAGGCTCACTGGCGGATGCAGGGGGCTCGCCTATAATTTTTTGGGCTTGAGCGCTGGCGCGCCGGCGGCCTTGCATGAGCCGGCAGCGCATCCACCAGGCGGGCGTCAGGCAGGGAAGGTCATGTCCATTCGGGATCGACTGAACGCCGCGGCGGCCATGCTCGGCGGGGAGCTGCCCGAGCGTGATGCGCGCAATGCGGTCTATATGTGGATCATCACCGCATTCGGCGTGCTGCTGCTGAGCGTTACCGCCGCTTTCGATCACCTGTCCCGGATTCCCGAGCTGGCTGCCGTCAAGCTGCTGATCAGCTCGCTCGCCATCTTCAACCTCCTCGTCATGCATTGGCGGCGCAACGTCGCGCTGGCAGAGAACGTGCTCTTGCTGCTGATGCTGGTGCAGCTGATCGCGGTCTTCTATGGTCACCCGGACCAGGGCGGAGGGTACTGGCTATGCCTCTTTGCGCCGGTGGCCTTCTTCCTGAAAGGACCGCTCGGCGGCCTGCTCTGGAGCGTGATGCTCATCGTTGCCGTGCTGCTGCTGGGCATGCTCGCGGCAAACGTACCGCTGCGCGGTACGCTGCTGCTCGGCTTGAGCCTGACGGCGCTGACGCTGCTGCTGGCGGTTGCCCAGACCATCCTGCTGAATGCCGAAGGCAGGCTGGCGCAGCGGGCCGCCGAGCTGGGGCGGGAGGTGCTGGAACGCTTGTCGGTCGAGCAGAGTTTGCGGCGGACCGAGGAGAAGCTGCGCTTTCTTGTGCACCGGGATGGTTTGACCGGGCTGCCGGCGCGCGCGCTGTTCTACGACCGCCTGCAGCAGGCCAGCCGGCTCGCCGATTGCATTGGCGCGGAACTGGGACTGCTGGCGCTGGACGTGGACTGTTTCGAGTCGGTCAACGCGCGTTTCGGCCACGGCAGCGGCGACAAGCTGCTGACGCAGATTGCCGAGCGTTTGCGGGGAGCGGTGTCGCCGACCGATACCGTCGCCCGGACCGGCGGCGACGAATTCATGGTGCTGCTCTGGAATGTCGACCTTGCCGGCCTGCAGGCGATGGAGCGGCGGCTGCTGGAAATCCTGCATCGGCCCTATTCCATCGATAACCGCTTGATCAGGCTCACATTCAGTAGCGGGCTGGCGCTGGTGCAGCCGAGCGCCGACGCCGATGCGGTGCTCCGACAGGCGGAGAATCGTCTGGCCGCGGCGATGGTGCGGGCCTGAGTGGCTGAAAGGAAAAAGGAAAGGCGACCGAAGGAACAGGTCGCCGCAGTCAATGACCAACTGCCAGGGAGGAGAAAGCAGAACCTTGACGGCGCAGGAGGAGGAATCGCCATCAAGAAAGCGATGCGAGCAAACAAGCGGAAACTAAATTACACTTTCGCTTCTAAGCGGAGTGGGTTTCAGCCCGCTCGGCTGAGCATGCCTTGCATGGTTGCTACTTTAGGCAGGCACTAGATGAGCCGCAAGCTCGAAAATCTTGATATAAGACCAAGCAATACTTAGGCATCCTTCCTGTATGCGTGCTTTGCCCCCCTTAAATGCCGTCCGTGCCTTCGAGGCTGCCGCCCGCCACGAAAGCTTCGCCAAGGCTGCCGCCGAGCTGTGTGTCACGCCTGCGGCAGTGAGCCAGCAGGTCAAGGTGCTGGAGCAGTGGCTGGATCTGCAGCTGTTCGAGCGCCACGCGCGGCGACTGTCGCTGACGCCTGCCGGCCGGTCCTATCTGCCGCGCCTGACCGAGGTTCTCGACCTGCTGGCGGAGGCGACCGACTCGGTGCGCCGCGCCGGCCGGGCGCGGGCGCTGACGGTCAGCGTGCCGCCAGGGTTTGCCGCCGTGTGGCTGGGGCCGCGGTTATGGAGCTTCGCCACCGAGCACCCCGATCTGCCGATCCGCATCGCGGCGACGCTGCGCCCGTCCGAGGCGCTGCGCGAGGAAGCCGTCGACATCGCCATCCGCTATGGCCGCGGCGATTACCCCGGCTTCACCAGCGAGCTGCTGCGCCGGGACGGGCTGACGCCGGTCTGCTCGCCGCGGCTGCTGGAAGGGCCGCATCCGCTGACCACACCCGCCAACCTGCGCTACCACACCCTGCTGCACAACGAGAGCACCGTGCTGGCCGGCTTCCATGTGACGTGGCAGGACTGGCTGGAAGCGGCCGGCGTCGAAGGCGTCGATGGCCAGCGCGGCCTGTATTTCAGCGACATGCATCTGGTCATGCAGGAGACCATCGCCGGCCGGGGCGTCGGGCTCGGGCACATGGCGCTGATCGGCGAGCATCTGCGTTCGGGGCGCCTGGTCAAGCCGTTCGATCTTGTCCTGGCCGGCCGTGGGGACTATTACCTGGTGTTCCCGCCCGGCAGCAGCCACCAGCCGA
>JAJUFY010000379.1 GCA_029263635.1 Ectothiorhodospiraceae bacterium
CCGACCGTGACCTTGCCACCCCAGCCGGGGCGCGGCGGGCGCATGCAGGCGCTGGCGCTGGCGGCGGCCCGCGTGCTGGAGGGCCGGCCCGATCTGTATCTGCTGGCGGCCGGCACCGACGGGTCGGACGGCCCGACCGAGGATGCCGGCGCGCTGGTGGACGGCGGCACCGTCAGCCGCTGCCGCGCTGGCGGCGTCGATCCGGCCGCGGCACTGGCTGCCGCCGATGCCGGCAGCGCGTTGGACGCCAGTGGCGATCTGGTGCACACCGGGCCGACCGGCACCAACGTCATGGATCTCATCATCGGCCTGCGTGCGGAAACGTAGCATGACCGACACCGATCTCTATTTGCGTGCCGAGGCAGCGCTGGCCGCTGCCGATCCGGATCAGAAGATCCGTCTCACCCGTGCGCTGCGGGCCGACTGGCTGGCTGGCCGGCTACAGCGCGACGACGCTTCCGAGCCGGCACCGATCGGCGCGCCCGGCCGGCCGCCGCGGCCGCTGCTGGTGCCGCCGCGGGAGCTGGTGCAGCGCAAGCTCACCACGCCGGAAGGCCGTGCCGCGCTGATCCATGCCATCGCCCATATCGAATTCAATGCAATCAATCTGGCGCTGGATGCGGTCTACCGTTTCCGCGGCCTGCCGTCGGAGTACTACGGCGACTGGCTGCAGGTCGCGGCGGAGGAGGCCGACCACTTCGAGCTGCTGCGCGACCGTCTCGCCGCGCTCGGGCACGCCTACGGCGATTTCCCGGCGCATAACGGCCTGTGGGAAATGGCGGAGGACACTGCCCACGATCATCTGGTGCGGATGGCGCTGGTGCCGCGGGTGCTTGAGGCGCGCGGGCTGGACGTCACCCCGGGCATGCTGGAACGGCTGCGGGGGGTGGGGGATGTCGAAACGGTGGCCGTCCTCGAGCGCATCCTGCGCGAGGAAGTCGGCCATGTCGCCATCGGCTCGCGCTGGTTCAAGTACGCCTGCGCCGGCCGCGGCCTGGATCCCGAGCCCACTTTCCGCAGCCTGCTGTCGGAATACATGCGCGGCCGGCTGAAAGGGCCGTTCAATGTCGACGCCCGGCTGGCGGCGGGCTTCTCGGCAGACGAGATCGCCGCGCTGGAGACGATGGAGCAGGACGGAGACTAGGGGGAGTTAAGCTGCCCTCGCGCCGGGGTGCAAGGACGCAAAGGGAAAGACAAAAGCCGATTGTGACCGCGGCTTCCGCAGGAGCGGCCCCTGGCCGCGAATCCTTGCTTCGTTTGCGTCTTGTGCGCGAGACAACCCTTGCTACGGCCTTGGCGCCCCTGCGCCGGGCGCTTACCATCCGGTTCAACCAAGGAGGACGCCATGCCGTCGTTCGACGTCGTTTCCGAAATCGATCTGCACGAGGCCCGCAACGCGGTGGACCAGGCCAATCGGGAGGTCGATACCCGCTTCGATTTCAAGGGCAGCGGCGCCACCTTCGAGCTGGTCGACAATGTGGTCACCATGACCGGGGAGTCCGAGTTCCAGCTCGAGCAGATGCGCGACATTCTCTACTCCAAGCTGTCGCGCCGCGGGATCGACCTGACCTGCGTGGAACTCGGCAAGCTGGAGCAGGCCGGCAAGGAGGCCCGCCAGACGGCGACCCTGCGGCATGGCATCGACAGCGAGCTGGGCAAGAAGATCGTCAAGCTGATCAAGGACCAGAAGATGAAGGTCCAGGCCTCGATCATGGGCGACAAGGTGCGGGTCACCGGCAAGAAGCGCGACGATCTGCAGGCGGTGATCCAGCTGCTGCGCAAGCAGGAGCTCGACATGCCGCTGCAATTCAACAACTTCCGCGATTGACCGTGGAGGTCGCCGGTGGAGCTAAGGCCCGCTCCGGGCATCGTCATTCCCGAGCACGAACTGGAAGAGCGCTTCATTCGGGCCTCCGGCCCCGGCGGCCAGAACGTCAACAAGGTGGCGACAGCCGTCCAGCTGCGCTTCGATGTGGCCGGCAGCGACAGCCTGCCCGCCTGGCTCAAGCCGCGACTGCTGCGGCTTGCCGGCCGGCGGGCGAACGCGGACGGGGTACTGGTGATCGAGGCCGGCCGTTTCCGCAGTCAGGACCGTAACCGCGACGACGCGCGGGCACGGCTGGCCGCGCTGGTCGCCCAGGCGGCGGTGCGGGAGAAGCCGCGCAGACCGACCAAGCCGACCGCCGGGGCCAAG
>JAJUFY010000414.1 GCA_029263635.1 Ectothiorhodospiraceae bacterium
GCTCTCGAAGAAGAATTCGAGACCGAGATCCCGGACGAGCAAGCTGAGAAGATTACCACTGTCCAGGAAGCCATCGACTACATCACTGCCCACGCGCAATAAGTAGTCGCACGCTTTCCAGGCGAGAGAAGCCGCACAACCTTACGGGCGTGCGGCTTTTTCTTGCGGCGGGTCCTGCCCGCCAGCCTTCCGTCAGGTAGGCGGGAGGATGGCCGCAGCGGACGGCTGTGGTCTTTCCGTTAGTGAACAAGAGGACAAAACTGTGTCGCGTAGACGTGTCGTGGTCACCGGGATGGGTATGCTTTCACCGCTGGGTACCGATGTGCCGGGCAGCTGGGAAGGTATTCTGGCTGGCCGCAGCGGCATCGGTCCGCTTGAGCATATGGACGTCTCTGCCTATTCGACCCGTTTCGGCGGTTCGGTCAAGGGCTTCAACGTCGAGGAATACCTGCCCGCCAAGGAGGCGCGCAAGCTCGACCTGTTCATTCAGTACGGCCTGGCCGCCAGCTTCCAGGCGGTGCGTGACGCCGGCCTGGAGATCACCGACGCCAACCGTGAGCGCATCGGCGTGGTCATGGGCTCGGGCATCGGTGGCCTGACCAACATCGAGAACAACTGCAAGGCCCTGTTCGAGCAGGGGCCGCGGCGCATCTCGCCGTTCTTCGTGCCCGGCTCCATCATCAACATGGTGTCCGGCTTCCTGTCCATTCACCTGGGCATCCAGGGGCCGAACTATGCGGTGACCACCGCCTGCACCACCGGCACCCACAGCATCGGCATGGCCGCGCGCAACATCATGTACGGCGAGGCGGACGTGATGATCGCCGGCGGTTCGGAAATGGCCGCCTGCGGCCTGGGCCTGGGCGGCTTCGGCGCGGCCCGCGCGCTGTCGACCCGCAACGACGAGCCGACCCGCGCCAGCCGCCCGTGGGACAAGGAGCGCGATGGTTTCGTGCTGTCCGACGGCGCCGGCGCGCTGGTGCTGGAGGAGCTGGAACACGCTCGCGCGCGTGGGGCCACCATCTATGCCGAGCTGGTGGGCTTCGGCATGAGCGGTGACGCCTACCATATGACAGCTCCGCCGGAAAACGGCGCCGGCGCCGCGCGCTGCATGGTCAATGCCCTGCGCGATGCCGGCCTGAATCCGGAGCAGGTGCAGTACATCAACGCCCACGGCACCTCCACGCCGGCCGGCGACCTGGCCGAAGCGGCGGCCATCAGGTCGGTGTTCGGCGAGCATGCCTATCGGCTGGCGGTGTCCTCCACCAAGTCGATGACCGGTCACCTGCTGGGTGCCGCTGGTGCGGTCGAGGCCATCTTCAGCATCCTGGCGATCCGCGATCAGGTGGCGCCGCCGACCATCAACCTGGAGAACCCGGACGAAGGCTGCGATCTCGACTTCGTCGCCGGCGAGGCACGCGCCATGCCGATCGACGTGGTGGTGTCCAACTCCTTCGGGTTCGGCGGCACCAACGGCTCGCTGGTGTTCCGCCGGTTCAACGGCTGATGCTGAGCTGGGTTGACGGGCGCCCGGCTGCGTATCTGCCGCTGGGCGACCGTGGCCTGGCTTACGGTGACGGGCTGTTCGAAACCCTGCTGGTGCGCCGGGGCAGCCCGACGCTGCTGACGGAGCATCTGCAGCGTCTGCGCCTGGGCTGCGCCCGACTGGGCCTGCCGCTGGACGAACCCCTGGTTCGCGATGAGCTGCTGGCCTTCTGCGCCGAGCTGGGCGAGGGTGTGGCCAAGCTGATCCTCACCCGGGGCGACGGCCTGCGCGGCTACGCCCCGCCGGCCGAGGCCGCGCCGCGCCGGCTGCTGCTGGCCAGTCCGTTGCCAACCTACCCCTCCACACATGCCGAACAGGGCATCGAGCTGTATCCCTGCGCGCTGCGCCTTGCCGAGCAGC
>JAJUFY010000475.1 GCA_029263635.1 Ectothiorhodospiraceae bacterium
CAGTGGCTGCAGGCGATAGCAGCGGGCGTCAAGCCGACGGTGCACATGAATCCCGTTCTGCTGAAGCCTCAGAGCGATACCAACGCGCAGATCATTGTGCAGGGGCGTGTCATTGGACATGCGCAGGCCGTCGAATATGGCTTTGCCGATGCCGTCGACGATGGCGTTGCAGCGCCTTCCGGCGATGCCAAAAGCACAGACCGGCGGTTGATGGCACGCCGGCAAACCGAGGCCGCGTTCGCGAAGGCCGGCTTCACCCGCACCATGCGCTCCGAGATGCTCTCGGAGTTGATCGGCTCGGCCACGCGTGATGCAGGCCAGCCTTCCGCCGCGCGCGATGCAGGCGACAATCCCGAACTGAATGCCGCCGCCCTGCAGCGGCTGATCGACACCATCAGATCATAGGAGACCCGAGATGGGTATCGAACTCACCCCGCGTGCGCGCGGGATCGTCGGCGTGCGCGCCGATTCCGGCAATGCCACCAAAATCCTGGCCGAACTGCAGAAGACCTTCGAGGACTTCAAGGTCGAGCGCGACAAGGAACTCGCCGACATCCGGGCCGGCATGGCCGATGTGGTCCAGACCGAAAAGGTCGACCGCATCAATGCCGAGATCACCGCCCTGCAAAAGGCCCTCGACGAGACCAATGCCGCGCTGGCAGCGCTCAAGGTCGGCGGGGTGGGTGGCCCGGCTGACCCCGACAAGGCCAAACATGCCCAGGCCTTCGACCGCTTCTTCCGCCGCGGCGTCGATGCCGGCCTGCGTGATCTCGAGGTCAAGGCCAAGCTGACCACCCAGTCCGATCCTGACGGCGGCTATCTGGTGCCGGAAGAGACCGAGGCCGGGATCGACCGGGTGCTCGGCACCGTCTCCACCATCCGCTCGCTCGCCCGCACCATCTCGATCTCGACCAGTACCTACAAGAAGCTGGTCAATATGGGCGGGGCGACGTCGGGCTGGGTTGGCGAGGAACAGGATCGTCCTGGCACGGCCACGCCGACCTTGCGTGAGATCGCCATCAATACCGGCGAGATCTACGCTATGCCCGGCGCCACGCAGACCTCGCTCGACGATGCCCGCATCGATCTTGCCGCATGGCTGGCCGAGGAAGTGGCGATCGAGTTCGCCGAGCAGGAGGGTGCTGCCTTTGCCCATGGCGACGGCATCAACAAGCCGCGCGGCATCCTTGCCTATGACACGGTGGCCAATGCCTCCCATGCCTGGGGCAAGATCGGCTTCGTCGCTTCAGGCAAGGCTGAAGGCTTTGTTGCGGCAACCGCATCGGCCAATCCCGCCGATTGCCTGATCGACCTCTACTATGCCCTGAAATCCGGCTACCGGAACGGAGCCTCCTGGCTGATGTCGGATGCGACCATGAACACGGTGCGCAAGTTCAAGGACGCCGAAGGCGCCTATGTCTGGGCGCCACCCTCCGGCCCTGCACAGGTGGCCACCATCCTCGGCAAGCCGGTCCATACCGACGACAATATGCCGGCGGTGGCGGCCAATGCCTTTCCCGTCGCCTTCGGCGACTTCGG
>JAJUFY010000378.1 GCA_029263635.1 Ectothiorhodospiraceae bacterium
AGGCCGTACCAGAACACGTAGCCGCCGTGCTTGAGCAGGCGGATGTCCTCGTCGTAGGAGGTCTTAAAAATCACCCGCATCGCGCTTACACCTTCTTCCGCTGGATCTGGGCGAACAGGCCGCCGGGGCGCACGGTCAGCACCACCAGCATCAGCAGGTAGGCCGACGTCTCCTTGAAGCCCTGTGGCAGATAGCCGCCTGCCAGCTGCTCGCCGACGCCGACGATCAGCCCGCCGAGCAGCGCCCCCGGCAGGCTGCCGAAGCCGCCGATCACCGCCGCGGCAAAGGCCTTGATGCCGAGAAAGCCCATCTGCGGCTCGACCAGCGCCACCGGCGCCATCAGCACCCCGGCCACCGCCGCCACCCCGGCGGAGATCGCCCAGATGGTCGACGACAGCCGCTTGACCGGGATGCCCATGTAGTACGCGGCCAGCTGGTTCTGCGAGGCGGCCTGCATGGCGACCCCGAGGCGGGTGTAGCGGAAGAAGACGAACAGTAGGCCGCAGAGGAGGAGGGTGCCGACGATGATGGCGACGTTCTCCTGCGAGATGACGGCGTTGCCGACGGCCAGCATCTTGCCGGAGAACGGCGTTGGGAAAGAGACCGGGTTATGGCCCCAGACCACGCCGGCGATGGCGCGCAGCACGAAGCCCAGGCTGATGGTCAGGATCACCACGGCGAATTGCGGCTGGCCGCTGATGGGCCGCAGCAGCACTACATCCAGCGCATAGCCGGCCAGCGCCATGGTCACGATGACCGCTGCAAGACCCAGCCAGTACGGCATGCCCAGGCTGGCGATGAATGTGAAGGCGATAAAGGCGCCGACCATCATCAGATCGCCCTGGGCGAAATTGACCGTCTCGGTGGCTTTGTAGATCAGGACGAAGCCCAGCGCGATCAGACCGTAGATACAGCCTTGGGCAATGCCGGTTACCAGTAGCTGTGCAAGATCCAACGCTCCCCCCGCCCTGCCTCATGCTGCCTGTGGCCCGTCGTCCGCCTGGATGTGTTGTTACAGCTTCTGCGGCGAGGCGAGCGGAGCAGGCTGCAAGCATTTGTTGTTGCTTGTTTCCTTAAGGAGCATAGATGAAAAAACGCCACTTGCCGGTTGGGCGGGATGGGCGTTGACCGGCAAGCGAGGGATACAGCGGAAACGGCGGCTGAAGGGTGGTGATATGTGGCGGCCCGCTATAGCGCACCGGCGGCTGTGGCCGAGTCATCCGGCCGAAATGCCTGGCGTGTCGTACCGATGCCCGATAAGGCCCTGGAGTCTGCGCTCATGATGGAGGGGATGCTACGGCGCTATCCTGTCCAGCCGTCCGTGGCTGCCCGACCTGCTTGCTGCGGTTCAGCGCCTTGCGCAGCCGGCCGAAGCGGCGGCGGTACTGTGCCGGCGTCAGGCCGACCTTGCGCCGGAACAGGCGGCTGAAAAAGCTGGCGTCGCCGTAGCCCACCTCCTCGGCCACCGCCTCCACCGGGATGTCGCGCGTTTCCAGGACCTGTTTGGCTTCCTCCAGGCGGACGGTATGCACGTACTCCAGGGGCGACATGCCGGTGGCGCGCGCAAAGCGCCGCGTGAAGGAGCGCTCGGTCAAGCCGCTGAGCCGGATCATGGCGGCGACCGGGGACTCATGTTCGTAGTTGCTGGCGATCCATTCCTGGCAGCGGGCGATCACGGCGTCCTCGGTCTGGCGGGTCCGCAGCAGGGCCGCGAACGGTTGCTGGCCGATATGGTGCCAGTCGAGCAGATTCATCCTGGCCACCTGCATGGCCTCCTCGGTCCCGAGGTAGCGGGCGACGATGAACAGGGCGAGGTCCTGCCAGGAGCTGCCGCCGCCGGCCAGGATCAGCCGCTGTTCGGGGCCGGAGATCACCAGCGCGCGCTGCGGATGGATCCGCACGCGCGGGTAGCGGCGTTGCATGGCTTCGCAGTAGCCCCAGTGGGTGGTCGCGTCCTGCCCATCCAGCAGTTCGGTTTCGGCCAGCAGCAGCGCGCCGGAACAGGCCGCGGCCAGGGTCGCGCCCTGTGCGTACAGCGCACGCAGCCAGACGGTTTCGCGGGGATAGCGGCCGTGGATATCATCCTCCGGCGCCACCATCAGGTCCGGGATGGCGACCACATCGGGTGGCGGGCAGTCCGCCAGGGCGCAATCAGGCTCCACCACCAAGCTGCTGGGAGTGCGGAGGCGCTCGCCGTC
>JAJUFY010000299.1 GCA_029263635.1 Ectothiorhodospiraceae bacterium
CACATCCGCCTGCGCAAGAAGTTCCTCAAGGAGCACGAACGCAAGCGCTCGGGCAAGGCCGAAACGGCGTAGGCAAGGACGGCGGCAGCCGTCCGCCCCTGACAGCACGTTCCCGCCGGATCATGGTCAAAGCCCATGTATCCGGCAACGAGAATGAGTACGTGAGGCGCGATATGAAGCTGATACGTCCGGCACTGCTGGTGCCACTGGCCCTGGTAGCTCTTACCCTGCTCTCCAGCGGCCGCTGGATGTGGAGTGCGCCGGCGGACACGACCGCCGCCCAAGAAATCGAATTTGCCGCCACCGACGCCTTGCCCGCCGTGCATTGACGGCACACGCCGGCTTCAGTCCGGCGCCGAACCCCACCGCCCTCGAAACCGCAGCAACGCTGCCTGTGACTGCCGCTGTCCTGGAACATCGACGGCCGCCGATGTCAAGTTATCCTCCGCCGGGCAGCGACCGGCCATCGCTGCCGGCCGAGCCGCCCCGATCAACCAGCGCCGAGAAAGCGGCTCTTGATTTTCAATGGCTTACGACGGCGGCGAAAAAACCACCAATCTGACGGCTGCCCTTGGGGAACGACAAGTTGGGCCGCCTTTCCCATGATCGTCCACAGAGTTATCCACAGAATTTGTGGATAAGCTGATCATGGCTTGCCAGCCCTGGCATGCGGCCGCGCCGGCCCGGAGCCGGCGCGGCCGCATGCTGTTCACTCCGCCTTCAGGTTGAGCAGGCGGATGGCGTTTTCCTTGAGGATCAGCGGCCGGACCTCCGGCTTGATCGGCAGCGCGTCGAAATCGCGCAGCCAGCGATCCGGCTGGATCACCGGGAAGTCGGAGCCGAACAGCACCCGGTCCTTGAGCAGGGTGTTGGCGTACTGCACCAGGTTGGCCGGGAAGTACTTCGGCGACCAGCCCGAGAGGTCGATGTAGAAGTTGGGCTTGTGGGTAGCGACCGCCAGCGCCTCGTCCTGCCAGGGGAAGGACGGATGCGCCATGACGATAGGCATGTCCGGGAAGTCGATCCCCACCTGCTCCAGATGCATCGGGTTGGAATACTCCAGGCGGATGCCCATGCCGCCGCGCATGCCGGCGCCGACGCCGGTCTGGCCGGTGTGGAACAGCGCCGGCAGGCGGTACTCGGCGATCACCTCGTACAGCGGATATGCAATCCGATCGTAGGGGTAGAACCCCTGCTGCGAGGGGTGGAACTTGAAGCCGCGCACGCCGTACTCCTCGATCAGCCGGCGTGCCTCGCGTGCCCCCATCTTGCCGCGATGGGGATCGATGCTGGCGAACGGTATCAGCGCATCGTTGTTCTCCATCGCCACTTCGGCGACCTCTTCGTTGTCGATCCGCCAGTGGCCGGTCTCCGACTCGGCGTCGACGGTGAAGATCACCGCCACCATCCCGCGCTCGCGAAAGTGCTGCGCCACCTCGGGGATGGTCGGCGGCGTCTGCGATTTGAAGTAGCGGGCCATCGCCTCGTCGAGCAGTACCGAGCACGGATCGCGCGGCTTGCGACCGGAAATGTTGGCGTGGGTGTGGATATCGATCGCGACTACCTTGTCGAGATCGAAGCCGGGAACATACTTGCTCATCGGAACACGGTCTCCTGTGCCAAGTTGGAAGATTTGGTTGGTTCGGGCCTGCAGCCGGCAGGTCAGGTTTCGGCGGCGCCCAGATACACGGCTTCCACCCGCGGATCGCTGGCGACCTGCGCAGCCGGGCCATGCATGGTGACTTCGCCCAGCTCCAGCACGTACGCGGCATCGGCGATCTGCAACGCGGCGCGAGCATTCTGCTCGATCAGCAGGATGGATATGCCGCTCGCCCGCAGCTCGCGCACGATCTCGAAGATCTCCTTCACGATCAGCGGCGCCAGCCCCAAGCTCGGCTCGTCCAGCATCAGCAGCCGCGGGCGGCTCATCAGCGCCCGGCCGATGGCCAGCATCTGCCGCTCGCCGCCGGACAGGGTGGCGGCGAGCTGCCGCCGCCGTTCCTTCAGCCGCGGGAAGCGCGCATAAACGGCTTCGAGGTCGCTGCCGCTGCGGTCGCGCCCGGCACGGAACGCCCCCAGCCGCAGGTTGTCCTCCACGGTCATCGCGCCGAACAGCTCGCGCCGTTCCGGCACCAGGCACAGCCCGCCGGCGACCCGGTCTTCGACCGGGACGTCGTGCAGATCCCGGCCATCGAAGGCGATGCCCCCCTGCGCCGGCAGCAGCCCCATGATGGCGTTCAGCAGCGTCGACTTGCCGGCGCCATTGGCGCCGATCACGGTCGCGATGCCGGCCACCGGGACTTCCAGCGACACGCCGCGGACGGCTTCGATCCGGCCATAGCTGACAACGAGGTCGCGTACCGCCAGTATCGTCACAGCACACCTCCCAGATAGGCTTCCTGCACCGCGGCGTTGCGGCGGACTTCCTGGCGGCCGCCTTCGGCGATCTTGACGCCGAAGTCCAGCACCACCAGCCGGTCGGCCAGCCCCATCACGAACTGCATGTCGTGCTCCACCAGCAGGATGCTGATCCCTTCCGCCTGCAGCGCCTGCAGCAGCTCGGCCAGCTTCTGCTTTTCCTGATAGCGCAGCCCGGCGGCGGGTTCGTCCAGCAGCAGCAGCACCGGATCCAGGCACAGCGCCCGCGCGATCTCCACCAGCCGCGCCTGCCCGAGCGCCAGGCTGCCGGCCGGCCGGTACATGACATCCGCCAGCCCCACCCGCTCCAGCTGGCGGGCCGCCTCGTAACGCAGCCGCCGCTCTTCCTCGCGGTTCAGGCGCAGCATGCCGCGCAACATGCCGCACTGGCCGCGCAGGTGCGCGCCCAGGGCCACGTTGTCGAGGACGGTCATGTCCGGCATCAGCTTGACGTGCTGGAAGGTGCGGCCAATGCCGCGGGCGGCGATGGCGCGCGCCGGCAGGTGGTCGATCCGCTCGCCGAGAAAGCGGATCTCTCCCGAGCTGGGCCGGATCACGCCGGTGATCATGTTGAAGGTGGTGCTCTTGCCGGCCCCGTTCGGGCCGATCAGGCCGACCACCTCGCCGCTGTTC
>JAJUFY010000285.1 GCA_029263635.1 Ectothiorhodospiraceae bacterium
CCTTTTTTGTGCGGGCGGCTGGATGGCGCGCCCGGTGTCGGACGCGGGGACCTCTCTGGGGCCGGCGGCGTGGTGCGGCTCCTTGCACCCACACCGCAGAGGCAAGACCCGTGGCCAAGACCATCCATGACAAGACTGGTCTGTACCGACCCGACTTCGAAAAAGACAGCTGTGGCTTCGGCCTGATCGCCCACATGGACGGCAAGCCCAGCCACTGGCTGGTGCAAACCGCAATCCAGGCGCTGGAACGCCTCACCCATCGCGGCGCCGTCGCCGCCGACGGCAAGACCGGTGACGGCTGCGGGCTTCTGATGAAGAAGCCGGAGGATTTCCTGCGCGCCGTCGCCGCCGAGCACGACATTCGCCTGGGCCGGCTCTGGGCGGTCGGCTGCGTCTTCCTCAACCCCGATCCGGCGCTGGCCGGACACGCCCGCATGGTCCTGCAGGAAGAGCTGGCGGCGGACGGGCTGGACGTCGCCGGCTGGCGAGTCGTCCCCACCGACCACAGCGCCTGCGGCGACGAGGCCCTGAGGAGCCTCCCGCGGGTAGAGCACGTTCTCGTCAACGCCCCAGACCAACTCGACGAAGCCGGCTTTGAACGCCGGCTTTTTACTGCCCGCCGCCGGGCCGAAAAGCGGCTGGACGCCGACGAAGTCTTCTACGTATCCAGCCTGTCGAGCCGGGTCCTGTCCTACAAAGGCCTGGTGATGCCGGCCAACCTGCCGGTGTTCTATCCCGATCTCAAGGATCCGCGACTGTCGAGCGCGCTGTGCGTCTTCCACCAGCGCTTCTCCACCAACACCTGGCCGCAATGGCGGCTGGCACAGCCGTTCCGCTACCTCGCCCACAACGGCGAGATCAACACCATCCAGGGCAACCGCAACTGGGCCAATGCCCGCGCTCACAAGTTCAGCACGCCACTGATCCCGAACATGGACGACATCCGCCCGCTGGTGGATACCCGCGGTTCGGATTCCATGTCGCTGGACAACATGCTGGAAGTCCTGCTGGCCGGCGGCCTGGATCTGTTCCGGGCCATGCGCATCCTCATCCCGCCGGCCTGGCAGAACGTCCATTCCATGGACCCCGATCTGCGCGCCTTCTACGAGTACTACTCCATGCATTCGGAGTCGTGGGACGGCCCCGCCGGCATCGTGCTCACCGACGGCCGCCATGCCGGCTGCTGCATGGACCGCAACGGCCTGCGGCCGGCACGCTGGGTGATGACCCGCGACCGCCACATCACGCTGGCATCCGAAGTCGGGGTCTGGGACTACAGGCCCGAAGACGTGGTCGCCAAGGGCCGGCTGCGGCCGGGCGAGATGCTCGTGGTCGACACCGCCACCGGCGAGCTGCTGCAGTCGGCCGACATCGACGCCCGCCTGAAGACCGGGGCGCCGTACAAGAAGTGGCTGCAGCGCAATGTCATCGACCTGCTCGGCGACCGCCACGCGGCCGAGTGCGACGGTATCGGCCGCCTGGATTCCGCCGCGCTGGACGTGCTGCAGAAGATGTACAACGTCACGCTGGAGGAGCGGGACGAGCTGCTGCGGGTGCTGGCCGCATCCGGGCAGGAGGCGGTCGGCTCGATGGGCGACGACACGCCTTTCCCTGTCTTCTCCCGCCAGGTGCGCTCGCTGTACGACAATTTCCGCCAGCAGTTCGCGCAGGTCACCAACCCGCCGATCGATCCGCTGCGCGAGCAGATCGTCATGTCGCTGGAGACCCGCTTCGGCACCGAGAAGAACCTGTTCGTCGAGACCGAGGCGCACGCCAAGCGCATCGCCGTCGACTCGCCGGTACTCTCGGAAGCCAAGTTCAACGCCCTGCTCGCCCAGGACGATCCGGACTTCGCCCATGCCCGCATCGACCTCAACTACGATCCCCGGGAGCTCGGGCTTGAGGACGCGATCCGAAAGGTCTGCGCCGCCGCCGAGGCCGAGGTTCGTGCCGGCAAGGTCATCCTGGTGCTCTCCGACCGCCAGGTCGAGCGCGGCAAGCTGCCCATCCACGCCCTGCTCGCCACCGGCGCGGTGCACCATCACCTGACCGAGTGCGGACTGCGTACCGACGCCAACCTGGTGATCGAGACCGCCACGGCGCGCGACCCGCACCAGTTCGCGGTGCTGATCGGCTACGGCGCCACGGCGATCTATCCCTATCTGGCCTACGAAGTGATCGCCGACCTCCTGCGGCTCGGCAGGTTCAGCGGCCTCGGCCTGCCCGAGCTGTGCCGCAACTACCGCAAGGGCATCAACAAGGGCCTGTACAAGATCATCTCGAAGATGGGCATCGCCACCATCACCAGCTACCGCGGCGCGCAGCTGTTCGAGATCGTCGGCCTCCATGACGAGGTCGTGGACCTCTGCTTCAAGGGTTCGGTGAGCCGCATCCAGGGCGCCAACTTCGAGGACCTTGAGGACGACCAGGCGCTGCTGGCCGGCCTGGCCTTCGACGGCCAGCAGCATCTCCAGCAAGGCGGTCTGCTGAAGTTCATCCACGGCGGCGAATACCACGCCTACAACCCGGAGGTGGTGCAGACCCTGCTGAAGGCGGTAGAGACGGGCGATTACGCCATCTACAAGCAGTACGCCGCCCTGGTGAACGGGCGCCCGGCCCTGACTCTGCGCGACCTGCTCGCGCTCAACCCGGCAGCCGAGCCGCTGCCGCTGGACGAGGTGGAGCCAATCGAGGCTATCCTGCCGCGCTTCGATTCCGCCGGCATGTCGCTCGGCGCCCTCTCCCCCGAGGCGCACGAAACGCTGGCCATCGCCATGAACCGGCTGGGCGCCCGCTCCAACTCCGGCGAAGGCGGAGAGGATCCGGACCGCTACGGCACCGAGCGGATGTCCAAGATCAAGCAGGTGGCATCCGGCCGCTTCGGGGTGACGCCAGAGTACCTGGTCAACGCCGAAGTGCTGCAGATCAAGATCGCCCAGGGCGCCAAGCCCGGCGAGGGCGGCCAGCTGCCCGGCCACAAGGTCGACGAGCTGATCGCCCGGCTGCGCTATGCCATGCCCGGCGTCGCCCTGATCTCGCCGCCGCCGCACCACGACATCTACTCGATCGAGGACCTCGCGCAGCTGATCTTCGACCTCAAGCAGGTCAATCCGCAGGCGCTGGTGTCGGTGAAGCTGGTGGCCGAGCCGGGCGTCGGCACCATCGCCGCCGGCGTCGCCAAGGCCTACGCCGACCTGATCACCATCTCCGGTTACGACGGCGGCACCGGCGCCAGCCCCCTCACC
>JAJUFY010000391.1 GCA_029263635.1 Ectothiorhodospiraceae bacterium
ATCAGCGCCGCCTCCGCCGAGCAGAGCAGCGGCATCGAGCAGGTCAGCCAGGCCATCACCCACATGGACGAGGGCACCCAGCAGAACGCCGCGCTGGTCGAGCAGGCCTCCGCCGCCGCCCGCTCGCTGGAGCAGCAGTCCTCGGTACTGGTCGAGACCGTGGCCGCGTTCCGCCTGGACAGCTCGCTGGACGAGGACCTGGAGCGGATCGAGGCCGAGGCGGCCGGGATGGTGCCGGGCGCCACGAAGCCACGCCCGTCTGCGGATCGCGCCGCCCCCGCCGAGGCATCCTCCGCATCGTCCAACGCCGTCAAGCCACCCCGCTCCGTGCCGCGCCCGGCGGCCACTGCCAGCAACGACCAGCACTGGCAGGAGTTCTAGCCGCCCACTGACCGGAATCCACGAAGCGCGCCTCCCTGGCGCGCTTTTTTGTTGAACGGCATCCCAATGCCGAGGCGGACCTGCTTCACAGTTCACTCGTGCGTGGCGCAAGCGCGTTGCCTGCACGGCCGTTATGGAGGGCCTGATGGGCGCATCCGCGGCGGAACGGCGGAGAGGCCATCACCCTCCCTACTTCCGACGAACCCCACATGGTCAACTTTCTCCGGCGCTTCCGCATCGGCAGCCGCCTTGCCTTCACCTACGCATTGCTGCTGCTCCTGTTCGCAGGCTTCGGCGCCCTCTCGCTCGCACACCTGTCATCCCTGAACCGTCACATCGACAACATCGTGCTGGATCGGATGGTCAAGACCCAGCACATGAACACGATGATCCGGAACAGCCTGGACGCGTCCGTCCTGATCCGGAATCTCGTACTCGAAACCGATCCCCAAGCCCGCAGCGACATGTACGCGGTGCTCGTGGAGGAAAAGCGCGAGTACGAGGAGAGCCACCGGACGATCGAGCGGATGCCCAACTCACGGGAGGGACTCGACGTGCTGGCCACAATCGAAGCGCGGCGCCAGGAGGCGATGGCCTACAACGAAAAGATCATCGCGCTGGCGCTCGAGGGCCAGGACGCCGAGGCCGCTCGCCTACTTCGCGAAGCCACTCCCGCCGTGGAGGCGTGGCGTAACGCGCTGGCCGACTCCGGACAGCGGCAACTCGACCAGATCCAGGAGGCATACGCAGCTGCGGAAGCGGAGTACGGCGCGGCCCGCGTCGAAACCCTCGCAATCGGCTCGGCCGTCCTGCTCCTCAGCCTCCTGCTCGCCTGGCAGGTGACGCGCAGCCTCACCGGCCCGATCACCGGCGCCACCAGGCTCGCCGACGCGATCGCGCGGGGTGACCTTGAGAGCGCCGTGGACGACACCGGGCAAGACGAGCTCACCGCCCTGGCCGATTCGATGCGGAAGATGCAGGACCAGCTCCACGCCTTCGCCCAGGCGCAAGCGGAGATTGCGCAGCGCCACGATGATGGCGAGATCGACCACCGGATCCCGGAGGCGCAGTTCCCCGGCGCATATGGCCGCATGGCCGCGCAGGTAAATGCGCTCGTGGGCTCCCACATCGACGCCGTACACGCGGTCTCCGCCTTCGTGGCCGAATACGCGCGCGGCGACCTCTCGCGCGACTTCCCCGAGCTGCCAGGCCAGAAGGTGGCCACCACCCGGGCGATCGCCTCCATCAAGGCGAACATGAAGGCCGCGAACGACGAGATCGGCCACCTGGTGTCTGCCGCCACCGCCGGCGACTTCAGCCGCCGCGGGAATGCCGGGGCGTTCGAGTTCACCTACCGGGAGATGATCGAGACCCTGAATACCCTGATGGCCAGCGCCGACCGGGGCCTGGCGGAAGTAAGCAGCGTGCTCACCACCGTCTCCGAAGGCGAGCTGCGCCGTCGCGCCGACGAAACCCTGCCCGGCCAGTTCGGCCAGCTGGCCGCCGACGCCAACCGCACCATCGAGAAGCTCGCGCAGATCGTCGGCCAGATCCGCCAGGGCAGCGACACCATCAACGCCGCCGCCGGGGAGATCGCCGCCGGCAACGCGGACCTCTCGCGCCGCACCGAGCAGCAGGCCGCCTCGCTGGAGGAGACCGCCTCGTCGATGGAGGAGCTCACCTCCACC
>JAJUFY010000241.1 GCA_029263635.1 Ectothiorhodospiraceae bacterium
CCGCGCCAGCGTGCCTACGGTCCCTGGATCTTCCCGCTGCTGCGCCTGCTGGCGCCTCTCACGCAACTGCGCGGCACGCCGTTCGACCCGTTCGGCTACAGCCGCGACCGCCGCCTCGAGCGGCGGCTGCTTGCCGACTACGAAATGCTGCTGATGGAGATCATGGACGACCTGGAGCCGGCCAATCACGGGTATGCGGTCGAGCTCGCGAGGCTGCCGGAGCAGATTCGCGGCTACGGTCCGGTCAAGGAGCGCAACGCCCGGCAGGCAGCCCAGCGGCAGGCGGAGCTGCTGCGGCTGTTCCGCCGCCCGCCGCGGCGGGCGGCGGCCTGATCCGCGCAGCTGCTGCTGCGGCAGGAGTCGCGCCGGGGCGGAAGGGGCAGGCGGCTCCGGGTGTCTCTGCGCTGAGCTAGTGCAACTGGCTCGCCTCCGGCGAGTTCATCCAGGACTGCCAGGGCCAGTCGCGATCGCGGTGCAGGTGAGCGTGGATGCGCTCGGCCGGCAGCGGCGCGCTGAACAGAAACCCCTGGGCGCCGTTGCAGTGGCGCTGCCGCAGGAAATCCAGCTGGCGCCACTGCTCGACGCCCTCGGCCACCACGTCCAGGTGCAGTTCCTGGGCCATGGCCAGCATGGCGGACACCAGCGCGGCATCGCGCTCGTCGCGGCCGACATCGACGATGAAACTGCGGTCGATCTTGAGGATGTCGACCGGCAGCCGCCGCAGGTAGGCCAGCGACGAGTAGCCGGTGCCGAAATCGTCGATGGCGATGGCAACGCCCAGCCGCCGGAGCGCTTCCAGGGTCTGCTGGACGTGGACCTGGTCTTCCAGCAGCAGGCTCTCGGTCACTTCCAGAACCAGGTGGCCGGCAGCGAGGCCGGTCCGTTCCAGGGCGCCGCTGACGGCGTCGACCAGGCCGTCCTGATAGAAGGATTGGCTGCTGATGTTGACGTTGATGCGCAGCCCCGTCACGCCCATGTCGTGCAGGCGCCGGCACTGCCGGCAGGCTTCCTCCAGCACCCATGCCGTCACCGGCGTGATCAGCGCGGTTTCTTCCAGCACCGGAATGAAGTCCATGGGGCCGTACAGGCTGCCGTCAGGCTGGCGCCAGCGGATCAGCGCCTCCAGCCCCCGCAGCCGGCGCCGGCCGGGATCGACGATGGGCTGAAAATGCAGCTCGAATTCGCGTTTCGGCAGCGCCGTGCGCAATCGGTTTTCCAGCTCCAGGCGCGCATGGGCGAGGGTGGTCATGTCGGCGGAGTAGAACTGATAGCGGCCACGACCGCTGCGCTTGGCCTGGTACATGGCGGTGTCGGCCTGCTCCATAAGCTTTTCGACATTGTCGCTATCGTCCGGGAAGATGGCGATGCCGATCGAGGCGCCGATATAGAGCTCCCGCTCGCTGACCGTGAACGGCAGGTCGAACAGCTGCAGCAGCTTGGTCGCCACCGACTGCACCTGGGCCGGCTGCTGGATGTCGTCCAGCAGGACCGTGAATTCATCGCCGCCGAGGTGGGCAACGGTATCCATCTCGCGCACGGCGCCGCGCAACCGCTGAGCGACTTGCTTGAGCAGCTCGTCGCCGGCCTGGTGGCCGAGGCTGTCGTTCACCTTTTTGAAGCGGTCCAGGTCGATGAACAGCACCGCAGCGTGGTGGCCACCGCGCCTGGCGCGGACCGCGGCCTCATGCAGGTGATCGCGGAACAGCGCCCGATTCGGCAATCCCGTCAGCGGGTGATGGAAGGCGAGCTTCAACAGCCGCTCCTGGCTCTGCACCTGACCGGTGATGTCCTTGCCGGTCGCGACATAGCCGGAGATTCCGGCGGCATTGCTGAGCGGACTGATGGTCATCTGCAGGTGGAACAGCTCGCCGTTCTTCTTGCGGTTGACGATCACCGACTCGAAGGCCTCGCCGCGGCGGATGGTGTCCCAGAGCCGGCGGTAGAAGGCTTCGTCATGGCGGCCTGAGCGCAGCAGGGCGGGGGTCCGGCCGATAACTTCGGCACGGCTGTAGCCGGTAATGGCGGTAAAGCGCGGATTGGTGTAGCGAATGCGGCCCTCGGCATCGGTGATGAGCACCAAGTCGTGAGATTGCTCGACGACGGCGCCCAGTTCCCGTATCCGCCGGTCGCTGCGCTGGCGCGCCCGCACCAGCCGGCCGACCCGGCGACAGACGATAGCGACCGGGATCAGCAGCAGCAGGTAGAGCACGGCGGCGCGCCAGACCCGGCCGAGGACTGCTGCTGCCAGCATCTGCTTGTCGATGTACGAGCCGATCTTCCAGAACTGGCCGGCTCGCCTGTTCTGACTGCCGGCCAGATCGGGCGGATGGATGGTGGTGAAGGTGAACAGGCCCTGTTCGGTACGGAACTGGCCGGCGTCGGCGGCCAGCATGTGCTGCCAAGCGTCGGGATAGGCGTCCGCGAAGCGTTCGGTGGAGGGCGGGGCCCAGCCCTGCTGAAGGCCGGTGTGCTGCAGCCACTCGCCGTCGCTGGCGATCAGGAACTCGGTGCCCGGCTCCTGGGCGAGCAGGCGGTTCAGGCTCGTCAGCAGATGCGGGCCGTCATAGGTTGCTATCAGTACGCCGTGCAGGTCCTGATCCGCGTCGCGTACCGGCATTGCGAACTGAAAGACCGGCTGCGGACTGTTTGCGGCATCGGTTGTCAGCGTCAGCGGCGAAACAGCGATGGCGTCGGCTGGCAATTCCTGGGCTGTTGTCAGCAGCGTTGGGTGCGGCGGCTGGACCGCGCCATTGTTGCTTGCCGAGAGCCGGACCTCGCCGTCCAGGCTGATGTAACTGATATCGGCGTACAGCCGCTTATAGTGAGCGAAGGCCGCCAGTTCCTGCTCCGCCGCCTGCCGGCTCTCCGCACTCGGCGCGGCCATGAAGCGCCTCAGGCCGCCGCTCCGGGCCAGCGTCCGCAGATCGTCGGTGACCACCTCCACATCGCGGTTGATGGCATCGGCGACCAGTTCGACGTTGTGGGTCTGGGACGCCAGCAGGCCCTGGCGGGCGATCGCGTGGGAATGGTACTGCAGGGCTGTGATCAGCAGGCCGAGCAGTAGGGCGCTGGGCAGGAAGAGCCTGAGAAAATGGTGTGTCACCTGCGAAATACATCCGGCCCTGCCGCGTCAGGCTGCGTATCGATGCCACCGCTGCATGGACAATGCCGCTGACTTGACGTGGAGGGTGTTATTTTCGAGGCCTATCGAGTACAAATGGGGCCTCGGCGCGCCATTGCAAGGCACGCCGGTCGAATGGCACGGATGCCGCTACATGGTTCGCATGGCCCTGCTCCTGAACTTTGGGTGCGGTGGCAGGGTCTCTGGCATAGCGTGCCGCGGTATCCGCCGCATCGAGAACGATGATCGAAGCGCCTCGCTGCGCTGGCGCGCTACCTTGCAATGACGTCGTTCTGGATCTCACTCGATGTGGACGTGGCTACATAAACTCGGTTCGCCCCCGCGCTTCTACCGCTGGACCGGCCGTCTGATCCCCTGGCTGTTCGGTGCCGCGGCGCTGTTCATGGCGGCTGGCCTGTACGGCGGGTTATGGCTGGCGCCGGCCGACTACCAGCAGGGTGACAGCTTCCGCATCATCTATGTCCATGTGCCGGCGGCCTGGATGTCGATGTTCGTCTACATGGTGATGGCGACCAATGCCGCGATCGGGCTGATCTGGCGCATCAAGGTCTCCGAGCTGATGGCGTCGGCCAGTGCGCCGCTGGGCGCCTCCTTCACCTTCCTGGCTCTGGTGACCGGCTCCCTGTGGGGCAAGCCCATGTGGGGAACCTGGTGGGTGTGGGATGCCCGGCTGACCTCGGAACTGCTGCTGCTGTTCCTCTACCTGGGGTACATGGCGCTGGAGTCGGCGTTCGAGGACAAGCGCACGGGA
>JAJUFY010000329.1 GCA_029263635.1 Ectothiorhodospiraceae bacterium
CGGAAAAGCACGTCTACGAGAACGTACTGGCTTATCTCACCACGTCTGACATCCTTGCCATGCGCAACATCGGCCTGGCGGTGATGGAGAAGATGAGCGCGCCGGAGCTGCAGATCTACCAGGCCCGCCAGGTCTACGAGGAGGCGCTGCATACCTGGACCTACCAGCACTGCATCGAGACCCTGGGCCTGGACCAGAGCGAGATCTACAACCGCTACCGGACCGTGCCGGCCATCCACGCCAAGATCCGCATCGCCAGCACCCGGCTCGAATCCATCATGCGGCCCGACATCGACCTGCGCGACCGCGAGGCGCTGCAGACCTTCGTGATGGCCTATGTGTTCTTAGCCGCCGTGTTCGAAGGCTGCTGGTTCTACAACGGCTTCAGCCCGATCTTCGCCCTGCAGCGGCGCGGCCTGATGAAGGGCACCGCCGAGCAGCTGCAGTACATCCTGCGCGACGAGATCCTCCACTGCGGCTTCGGCATCCGGGTCGTGCGGCAGATCCTGGAGGAAGAAAGCGTCCGCCTCGATCCGCTGGCCCTGGCAGCAATGTGGGAGGAAGCGGAAGCGGCCGAGAGCGAATACGCCCGCTTCCTGCTGCCAACGCCCATCCTCGGCTACAGCGCCGAGGCGCACGTCGAGCAGTTCCGCTTCATCGCCAACCGCCGCGCCCGCCAGCTGGGAGTGAGCGAGCCGTTCCCGGGCGCGCAGAACGTCCTGCCCTGGCTGGACGAGCAGGCCAACCTGCGCAAGGAGAAGAACTTCTTCGAGACCCGCGTCACCGAGTACCAGACCGGCGGCACGCTGAGCTGGGACTGACGCGACTGCGCCGGCCGCACCGGGCGCCGCCAGCGCCCGGCACGGCCCGCCGCCCGGCTTCTTCACGGGGCGGAAAACGGCACTTAAGCCTTTATAAACATTGAACTTTGCAAGAAATCAACGGTCTTAAACACTGCGCGCGCACGACGACAACAAGCCCCGCCTCGACCGCTTTCTCTCCCGCCGCGGCACCAGCCGCCATGGCCCCCGCCCGACAAAGCTCGTGCGCGCCCCCTCTCGCCTGTCATCCACGCCTGCCTGCTTGAAGCTCACGGCGCAGGGCGTCATCTAGATCCCCATCATGTTGGCCCGCCCGTCCCGCCAATCCCTTGCTTCGGCATGGCTCCGCTCTAGCCGGCTCCTGTTGCTTGCGGCCCTGCTCGGCGGCTGCCAGAGCCTGCTTGCGCCCGATCTTGCCTTCGACACCGACGGCGGCGAGGCCTGGACCTTCGACAAGCTGATCGGCGGCCGGATCGACGCCGGCCACTGCGACCAGATCGAGCTGCGCTCGCCGGCCGGTACGGTGCCGGCCTGGAGCGATGGCCGCCGCTTCGAAGCCAGGGTACCGCTGCAGGAAGGCGTCAACCGGGTACAGGCCGGCTGTCGCGGCACGCGCGCCGCACAGGCCGAGCAGGCTTGGGCCGTGCAGCTGGAGGACGCCCCCAAGGCCTGGATCCGGTTGCGAGTCGAAGACGGCACGGTCCACCTGGATGCCGGCCGCACCGAGCGCGCCGAGGGCATTCCGGCGCCCATCGTCCGCTACGAATGGTCCGCCCGGCCCGACAACCCGGCGCCCCTGATCCCCGTCGCCGGCGGCGAGCCCATCGATCAGCAGCCGCTGGTCAGCGAGCAGCTGGAGCTGCGGGTTCCGGCGGCCGATGGCGAGTACTACGTGACCCTGCGCGTCTTCGACGCGCTCGGCCGGGTCGACCAGAGCACCGGCGTGTTCCGGGTGACCGCCGGCGAGGCGGCCGAGGTCGACCTGCAGCGCGAGCATCCGGCCTGGGTGGACCGTGCCGTGGTCTACGGCGTGGTGCCGTTCTTCTTCGGGCCGACGGGTTTTCGCGACGTGCTGGAGCGGCTTGAGCAGATCGCCGCGCTGGGTGTGACCGCCATCTGGCTCTCGCCCGTGACCGCCGCGCCGGAAGGCGATTTCGGCTACGCGCTCGCCGACCCGTTCCGGGTGCGCGCGGAGTTCGGCACCGAGGCCGAATTCCACGCCCTGGTGCAGCGCGCCCAGGCGCTTGGGCTGCGGGTGATCATGGACTTCGTGCCCAATCACGTTTCCGACCGGCACCGCTACTACCTGGACGTTGCCCGTCGTGGGTCGCGCTCGCCTTACTACGGCTGGTTCGAGCGCGGCGCCGACGGCGAGATCGCCAGCTATTTCGACTGGGACAACCTCAAGAACCTCGACTACGACAACCCCGAAGTCCAGAACTACGTCATCGCCGCCTTCGCCTATTGGGTGCGGCGGCACGGCGTCGACGGCTTCCGGGTCGATGCCGGCTGGGGCGTGCGGCAGCGGGCACCGGAGTTCTGGCAGCGCTGGCGCGAGGAACTCAAGCGCATCGACCCGGACCTGTTCCTGCTGGCCGAGGCCTCGGCACGCGACCCCTACTACGTCCGCAGCGGCTTCGACGCCGCCTACGACTGGACCGAACAGCTCGGCCGCTGGGCCTGGCAGGATGTGTTCAGGGCAGACGCCAGCGGCGCCGACCTCGACCGCCTGCGGGCCGCGCTCACCAACCGTGGCCGGGGTTATCCGGCCGACACGCTGATCTTGCGCTTTCTCAACAACAACGACACCGGCGAGCGCTTCATCGGCCGCTACGGCCTGGGCATGACCCGGGTGGCCGCCGCGCTGCAGTTC
>JAJUFY010000455.1 GCA_029263635.1 Ectothiorhodospiraceae bacterium
AGAACCGCGGCGGGGACGCCGCTCCTACAAGGCCGCGCCAGGCCATCCTCGATCTTCCTTACCTTTGTAGCTTGGCGGCTTGGCGCGAGGAAGTCCCTTCCGCTATTTCCGCGGCTCCAGATACGCTTGGCCACCCATGTACGGCCGCAGGGCCTCCGGCAGCCGGATACGGCCGTCCGCCTCCTGGCAGTTCTCCAGCAGCGCGACCAGGCAGCGGCCGACGGCGAGCCCGGAGCCGTTGAGGGTGTGCAGCAGCTCCGGCTTGCCGGTCTCGGGATTGCGCCAGCGCGCCTGCATGCGGCGGGCCTGGAAGTCCTCGAAATTGCTGCAGGACGAGATCTCGCGGTAGCGCTCCTGCCCCGGCAGCCAGACTTCGATGTCGTAGGTCTTGGCGGCCGAGAAGCCCATGTCGCCGGTGCACAGCGTCACCACCCGATAGGGTAGCTCCAGCCGCCGCAGCACGGCCTCGGCATGGCCGGTGAGCGCCTCCAGCGCCTGGTAGGACTCGGCCGGCGGCACCAGCTGCACCAGCTCCACCTTCTCGAACTGATGCTGGCGGATCATGCCGCGCACGTCCTTGCCGTAGCTGCCCGCCTCGGAACGGAAGCAGGGCGTGTGCGCCACCAGCCGTCGCGGCAGGTCGCGGGCCTCGATGATCTCGTCGCGGGCGAGGTTGGTGACCGGCACTTCGGCGGTCGGGATCAGATAGAAGCCCTGCTCGCCCTTCAGCGCGAACAGGTCCTGCTCGAACTTGGGCAGCTGACCGGTGCCGCGCATGCTGTCGGCGTTGACGAGGTAAGGGACGTACACTTCCTCGTAGCCGTGCTCCTGGGTGTGCAGGTCCAGCATGAACTGGATCAGCGCCCGGTGCAGGCGCGCCAACGGCCCCTGCAGCACCACGAAGCGGGCGCCGGCCAGCTTGCTGGCGGCAGCGAAGTCCATGCCGTGCAGCTCGCCCAGCGCCACGTGGTCCAGCGGCTTGAACTCGAACGCCGGCGGCTCGCCCCAGCGGCGGACCTCGACGTTGTCGTCCTCGCCCTCCCCGTCCGGCACGCTGGCGTGCGGGATGTTGGGGATCTCCAGCAGCATGCCGTCGAGCTCGGCCTGCACCTCGTCCAAGGCCTTTGCGACCTGCTCCAGCCGGGCGCCGATCTCGGCCACCCGGGCGCGCATCGGCTCGATGTCCTCGCCGCGGGCCTTGGCCTGGCCGATCGCCTTGGAGCGGGTATTGCGCTCGTTCTGCAGCTCCTGCGTCTCGACCTGCAGCGCCTTGCGCTTCTCCTCGAGCGCGGAAAAGCGCGCCGTATCCAGCTCAAAGCCGCGTCGGCGCAAAGCCGCGGCGACATCATCGAGGTTCGATCGCAGACGTCTCGGGTCGAGCATCCTCACACTCCGGGGTTGGTAACAGCGGCGGGCATTGTACCGGGAAGCGCCGCCTTGGAGACACCGCGGCAAGCGCTTGCGCCGCAACGCGGCTGTCGTCGTCAGGACTGTCCTTGTTTCTTCCGCCGATCCAGCTCCCGCAGCCGCGCCAGGCGGTCGCCGATCTTGATCTCCAGGCCACGCTCGCTCGGCTCGTAGTAACGGCGGGGCTTCATGCCCTCGGGGAAATAATTCTCGCCGGCGGCATAGGCGTC
>JAJUFY010000210.1 GCA_029263635.1 Ectothiorhodospiraceae bacterium
ATCATGCCGTTGATCATGCCGCCCCAGCTCGGCGCCAGCAGCACCAGCGAGAACACCATGCCGACCGACTGCACCCATTCCGGCAGCGCCGTGTAGTGCAGGTGGTGCGGGCCGGCCCACATGTAGATCGAAATCAGCGCCCAGAAGTGGACGATGGACAGCCGGTAGGAATACACCGGCCGGCCGGCCTGCTTAGGCACGTAGTAGTACATCATGCCGAGGAAGCCGGCGGTCAGGAAAAAGCCCACCGCGTTGTGGCCGTACCACCACTGGACCATGGCATCGACCGCGCCGGCATAGACCGGGTACGACTTGGTCAGGCCGACCGGGATGACCAGGTTGTTGACGATGTGCAGCAGCGCCACGGCGATGATGAAGGCGCCGTAGAACCAGTTGGCGACATAGATATGCTTGACGCGGCGCTTGGCGATGGTGCCGAAGAACACGACGGCGTATGCCACCCAGACCGCCGCCAGCAGCAGGTCGATCGGCCACTCCAGCTCAGCGTATTCTTTGCTCTGGGTGATGCCCAGCGGCAGCGTGATCACCGCCAGCACGATCACTGCCTGGTAGCCCCAGAAGGTGAACGACGCCAGGCGAGGTGCGAACAGGGCCGTCTGGCAGGTACGCTGGACGACGAAGTACGACGTCGCGATCAGGCCGCAGCCGCCGAAGGCGAAGATCACCGCGTTGGTATGCAGCGGGCGCAGCCGGCTGAAGGTTAGCCAGGGAAGGTCGAAGTTCAGCGCAGGGAAGTACAGTTGCGCCGCGATGAGGACTCCGACGGCCATGCCGACGACGCCCCACACGACCGTCATGATGGTGAATTGACGGACGACCTTCTCGTTATAGGTTGGGGTTTGCTCCATGGTGCTGATCCGCAGGGTTGGTGACTGGAGGCGCAGGCAGACTGCACCGCCGCGGATTCTCGCTTATTTGGCGAGCGCGGTTCTTGACGGAGATCAAGTTTGACGCATCGCAGCATTGACTGGAGCGGTTGACAACAGGCAAGGGGGTGTTATGGAACAGCGTTTGATCGATCTGGAGACCCGGCTGGCATTCCAGGAGCACACGCTGCAGCAGCTCAACGATGTCATCGTCGAGCTGCGCGACCAGCTGGACACGGTTTCCGAGCGGCTGCGGCTCGCCGAGGAGCGGCTGCGGGCAATGGAGCCGGCGGTCACCGATGCGCCGGCCGACGACAAGCCGCCCCACTACTGAGGCCGTGGCGGCGTCCGCATCGAACCAGGCGCGGCGGCCGGGGCTGCGGTGGCTGGCAGGCCTGCTGTACGCGGCCCTCATCGTCTGCCTGAGCTGGACCGCCGTCTTCCTGGCCTGGGGCAGCCTGCGCGCGGTCGATTTCGGCTATCCGCTGCTGTACGAGCTGCAGGGCATCGACGCCCATATCGCCCGCTATGCTCCTGCCAACCGCTTCAGGCAAGGCTTCGAGGCCAGCAGCCGGGAGCAGCGGCTGGCGCTGTTCGCAGCGATCAACGATGCCGTCCACGACGGCGGCCGGGGCCTGGAGGCGCTGCGTTATACCGATGCGCAGGGACGCTCGGTGCAGTTCCTGCGGAAGCCCGAAATCATTCACCTGCGCTCGGTAGCACGCCTCCTCGATCAGCTGGGCAGGGTGTCCTGGCTGATGCTGGGCGGGCTGGCCTTGACCCTGGCGCTGCTGCGCGCCGGGCGGCTGCCGCCGCCGCGGAGCTCACGCGTGCTGGCCTGGAGCGCCGTCGTGGTGCTGGCGGCGGCTGGCTTCGTGCTGGCCTGGGGGCCGGAAGAGGTGTTCAACACCCTGCACGCCTGGGTGTTCCCGGCCGGCGAGCAGTGGTTCTTCTACTACGAGGAGTCGCTGATGACGACGCTGATGAAAGCGCCGGACCTGTTCGGCGGCATCGCCGTGCTGCTGCTGGCGCTGGCGGCGGTGTATTTCGCCGCCCTGCTCCTCGTCTGCCGCGCACTGCTGCGGCGGCCGCTCACTCCAGGCCGAGGATGAACTCCCACTGCGCCGGGCTGACCGGGTGGACCGACAGCCGGTTGCCCTTGCGCACCGTCGGCAGCTCGGCGAGCTCCGGGTGCGATTTCAGCTCGGCGAGGGTGATGGTGCGCCGGAACTGGCGCTGGAACCGTACTTCGACCAGGTACCAGCGCGGATTGGCGGGGTCGCTCTTGGGGTCGTAGTAGTCGCTGTCGGGGTCGAACTGGGTCGGGTCGGGCAGGCCGGTGCGGACGATCTCCATGATGCCGACGATGCCGGGCTCCTTGCAGTTCGAGTGATAGAAGAAGGCCAGATCGCCAGGCTGCATCTGGTCGCGCAGCATGTTGCGGGCCTGGTAGTTGCGCACCCCGTCCCAGGGCTCGGTCTGGTCCGGGCGGTTCTTGAGGTCCTCGATGCCGAACACGTCCGGTTCGGACTTCATCAGCCAGTAGTTCATGGCGAGGGTCGGTCCTTGTCAGTGTTGTTGTCGAAGCGGTGCAGCCCCCGTTCGGTGGCCACTCCCCACAGCGGCACGTCCCAGGGTTCGGCCGGCAGCGCGTCGACCCGCTGGAAGGCGTAGGCCAGGCCCAGCAGGCGCGGACGCTGCCAGCGTCCCCGGTGCAGCTGGGCAAAGGTCCGGTCATAGTAGCCGCCGCCCATGCCAAGCCGATGGCCTTGGCCGTCGAAGGCCACCAGCGGCGTCAGCACTAGGTCCAGTTCCCGGCCGTCCAGCCGGCGCCCTTCCCTGGGTTCGAGGATGCCGTAGCGGTTGCGCGCCAGCGCCGTGTCCGGCCGGTATGCCCGAAACCATAGCCGCTGGGGGCCGAACGGTACCAGCACCGGCAGGTAGACCTGCTTGCCCAGCCGCCAGGCGGCAGCGATCAGCGGGCCGGTGTCGATCTCGCCGTCGGCGCTGAGGAAGCAGGCGATGCGCAGCGCTCGCCGGAACGGCGGAGCGCGCAGCAGTTGCCGGGCCAGCTGTGTCGCCGCCCGGGACCGTTCCCGCGGAGACAGGCTGCGCCGCAGCGCCCGCATCTGGCGGCGGATCTCGAACTTGGAATGCATGGCGCCAGTGTAGAGCCTGGAGGGCGACGCGGTGAAAAGCGCTTTGGACGGGCCGGTATGGCGCCCGGAAGTTAAAGAGGCATCCCCCGCCTGTGCCGGTCGGGCCTAGCCCTTGAACCCTGAGGTTCAGGTGGGAACCAAGACGGCGCCTTAGGCTTCCCGCTCGGAGGCGGACTTGCACACCAGCATCCGTCAAACATTCCCGGGGCTACACTTTGAGGCTCAAGGAACACATCGCCCGGTATCGAACACTGCAGGGGATGCCTGTTCTTCGACCGTCGTGCAGCGACGCCGTTCCCCCACAGGCTAATGGTTCCTGGGAGCGATTTAAAGGGGGGAACAGCTCAGGACGTGGCTTCGGCGAGCCGGGCATTGAGTGCCGCCAGGCGGTCGCGGATGTCGTCCAGGTTGCCGGCATCCTGGCGGGTGCGCTGCAGCTCGTGGGCCAGGTTGAGGGCGGCCAGCACGGCGATCCGGTCGATGCCGATGACCTTCCCCTTGTCGCGGATTTCCTGCATCTTCTGGTTGAGGAATGCCGCTGCCTGCAGCAGTGCCGGACGCTCTTCCTCGGGGCAGGCGATCACGAACTCGCGATCGAGGATATAGATTTTCACCGGCTCCGCCATCAGTGCTGCTCCATTGCCCGCAACCGGCTGATCATTGCCTCGACCCGGGCGCGCGCGGTCTCGGTCTTCTCGAGCAGCGCGGCGCGTTCCGCCACCAGCGCTTCCTGGCTGCTGCGCAGGACCTCGTTCTCTTCCCGCAGGCGCGCGCACTGGGCCAGCAGGAGTTCCACCTGCAGTTCCAGGCGTCGCAACTGTTCGTTAATGGAATCAGCCACTTGTCAGTTCCTGCAGAGGAGCGTTCGAGCATACTAGAGCGGCCCGGCCGTCCCGGTCAATCGCGGCCCGGCGGACGGCGGCGAAGTGATAAGATCGACGGCCAGGCAGATGGCGAGGTACAGGGGATGAAAGCCGGATACCAGCAAGTGGAGGAGGCGCTGCGGGCGGTTGATGCCGTAACGCAGGCGGCCGAGGCACAAGGCCTGCTTGCCGGGATGGCGAGTAGCGCCGGCACGCCGGACAAGGCGGCCTGGATCGCCCAGGTGCTGGCCGATGCCAGCCCGCGCGGAGAGCCGGCCAAGACCTGTCTTGCCGTGCTGGTTGCCCTCTACGATCAGACCCTGCGGGAGCTCGACGACGACGGCTTGGGCTTCCAGCCGCTGCTGCCGGATGACAGCGTGCCGCTATCGGAGCGGGCGCGGGCGCTGGGGCGGTGGGCGAGCGGATTCCTGGTGGGCATGGGGCTTGGCGGGCTCAAGCGCGAAACCGCGCTGTCGGCCGAGGTCAGCGAAGCGCTCCGGGATCTGGATGCCATCGCCCAGATCGAGATGGACACGGCCGGCGGCGAGGACGAAGAGGCGGCTTACGCCGAGCTGGTGGAATACGTCAAGGTGGCGGTGCTGCTGGTGCGCGCCGATCTGCGGCCAGTCCCGGCGCCGACCC
>JAJUFY010000459.1 GCA_029263635.1 Ectothiorhodospiraceae bacterium
CGGGTGTACGGCAGCGATGTGATCATGGAGCGGCATCGCCACCGTTACGAGTTCAACAACAAGTACCTGGAGCCGCTGCAGCAGGCCGGGTTGCGCTTCTCGGGTTGGTCGCTGGACGGTAATCTGGCAGAGGTGGTGGAGCTGGACGACCATCCATGGTTCCTGGCCTGCCAGTTCCACCCGGAATTCACCTCGACCCCGCGCGACGGCCATCCGCTGTTCACCGGCTTCATCAAGGCCGCCGCCGCAGAGCATGACCGGCGCACGGCGGCAACGACCGCTCTGAGCTAGCATCCGGGTCGTCCCGGATAACGCGCCCTGGAGGCGAGATGTCGACGATCGATCTGTGTGGCTTCGAGGCCGGCCTCGACCGGCCGTTCTTCCTCATCGCCGGCCCCTGCGTGGTGGAGTCCGAGCAGCTGGCGCTGGATTCCGCCGGGCAGCTGAAGGAGATCTGCCAGCGGCTCCGCATCAACGTCATCCACCAGACGTCCTACGCCAAGGCCAACCGCTCCTCGCACCAGAGCTACCGCGGCCCCGGCATCGAGGAGGGGCTGCGTGTGCTGGCCGAGGTCAAGCGCCAGATCGGCGTGCCGGTGCTCACCGACGTCCACGAGGACACGCCGCTTGCGGAAGTGGCGGCCGTGGTCGACGTGCTGCAGACCCCGGCCTTCCTGTGCCGGCAGACCAACTTCATCCAGAACGTCGCCCGCACCGGGCTGCCGGTCAATATCAAGAAGGGGCAGTTCCTGGCGCCCTGGGACATGAAACACGTGATCGAGAAGGCCCGCGCGGTCGGCAATTCGCGCATCATGGCCTGCGAGCGCGGCGTGTCGTTTGGCTATAACAATCTGGTTTCCGACATGCGGGCGCTGGCAGTCATGCGCGAGACCGGCGCGCCTGTGGTGTTCGACGCCACCCATTCGGTGCAGCTGCCGGGCGGGCAGGGTGCATCCTCGGGCGGGCAGCGCCAGTTCGTGCCGGTGCTGGCGCGGGCCGCGGTCGCCGCCGGCGTCGCGGGGCTGTTCATGGAAACCCATCCGGATCCGGACAAGGCGCTCAGCGACGGTCCCAATGCCTGGCCGCTGGGGCAGATGGAAGCGCTGCTGACCACGCTCAAGGAGCTGGACGCGACGGTCAAGCGGCAGGGCTTCCTGGAGCAGGATCTGCTGTAGAACCCGATTCGAGCTGATTCAAGGAGACCCAAGAGCAATGGCGAAGATCAAGGCGATCCGCGCGCGAGAGATCCTCGATTCCCGCGGCAATCCCACCGTCGAGGCCGACGTCATCCTGGACAACGGCGTCATGGGCCGCGCCGCGGTGCCCTCCGGCGCCTCGACCGGCACCCGCGAGGCCATCGAGCTGCGCGACGGCGACAAGGCCCGCTACCTCGGCAAGGGCGTGCGCAAGGCGGTGGAGAACGTCAACACCGTGATCCAGCAGGCGCTTGTCGGCATGGATGCCGCCGACCAGCGGGCGGTCGACGAGGCCATGCTCAAGCTCGACGGCACCGACAACAAGAGCCGGCTGGGCGCCAATGCGCTGCTCGCGGTGTCGCTGGCTACCGCCCACGCTGCCGCCAGTGCCAAGGGCGTGTCGCTGTTCCGTCATCTC
>JAJUFY010000047.1 GCA_029263635.1 Ectothiorhodospiraceae bacterium
ATGAAGCGGTGGAAGTGCAGTCGCTGCTTCTGCGGAAACGGGAGGCTGTCGAAGAAGGTGTCGACCAGATAGGTCTTGCCGCGACCGACCCCGCCCCAGAGATAGAGCCCCTTGAGCGGCTCCCGCCGCTGCCGGCGCAGCCGGGCGGTCAGCCGCTTGAGGCCGGTCGGCTCGGGGGGCTGGCGCAGCAGCTCCTCGTACAGCGCCTGCAGATGCCGGACCGCACCCTCCTGGGCGGGATCATGAGAAAAGTCGGGCCGCTGCAGATCGGCCTGGTAGCGCTGCCAGGGAGTCATGTACCGCTCGCGACAGGGAAAACCGGCGGGGCAGACACTCAGCCCCACGGACGACGCGGCGCATTATAAAGGAAAGACGCCGGCGATTGCCGGCGTCGAGGTGGGCTGCCTACTTGTTCGGCTGCGGAGTCATGCGCAGATACGGCTTGAGCTCGCGCCAGCCCTTGGGGAACTTGCGCTTCATTTCCTCAGGATCGGTGATCGACGGCAGGATCACGCACTCGTCGCCGTCCTGCCAGTTCTCCGGGGTCGCCACCGCGTAGTTGTCGGTCAGCTGCAGCGAATCGATCACCCGCAGGATCTCGCCGAAGTTCCGGCCGGTGCTGGGCGGATAGGTGATGGTCGCCCGGATCTTCTTGTTGGGATCGATGAAGAACACCGAACGCACCGTCACCGTGGCGCTGGCGTTCGGGTGGATCATGTCGTACAGCTCGGCGACCTTGCGGTCGTGGTCGGCGATGATCGGGAAATTGACCACCGTCTGCTGGGTTTCGTTGATGTCCTCGATCCAGCCGTGGTGCGACTCGACCGGGTCGACGCTGAGCGCGATTACCTTGGTGTTGCGCTTCTTGAACTCGTCGGCGAGCTTGGCGGTACGGCCGAGCTCGGTGGTGCAGACCGGCGTGTAGTCGGCAGGGTGCGAATAGAGCACGACCCAGCTGTCGCCGGCCCACTCGTAGAAGTTGATCCTACCCTCGCTGCTGTCCTGAGTGAAATCCGGTGCGGTGTCTCCAAGTCTCAGCGTAGCCATGCTCCCTCCATCATCGGGCTGGTGTCCATGTCCTCACGGACACTGTAACAACCGCCATAGGAGGCCCTAAAGAACTGATCGCTCTATGGTTAGAGCGACGCACCATAGCGCTCAGTCCAGGCCGAGCCGGCGCCGCCCGCTGCCCGTCACCAGCACCAGGTTCCAGGTCGAGCGGTAGATCAGGCCGCTCTCCCGCAACCGCTCGATGAGCTCCCGCCCCTGTTCGGCATCGAGATAGAAATAGTCGACGCCTTCCGTCAGCTCCGGCTCGCTGCGCTTGAACGCCCGGAACGCGGTCCCCTTCGCGGCCCTGGCGTCCTCGTCGAGCTGCCGGAAGCTGTAGCAGGGAACACCCCGGTAGATGATGGGTTTCGAATGCAAGCCAGTCCTCCGTCTGCCCCCTATAATCTTCCGTCTAGCGCCGCCTTGGAAAGCAGCCCCCGGAAGCATGCCATGGAATTTCTGCAGAATTACGGCCTGTTCCTGGCCAAGACCGTCACCGTCCTGCTTGCCTTTCTGGTTGCCGTGATCGTCGCGGCCGGTCTCGGCAGCCGCTCGCGCGGCGGGAGCCGGGAGCGGCTGGAAGTCACCAGGCTCAACGACCGCCTGGACAGCTTCCGCCACGCTCTGGAGCGCAGGCTGCTGGACCGCAAGGCGCTGCGGCGGCTGGTCAAGCAGCGGGCCCGGGCGCGCAGGCAGGCCGCCAGCCGGCCGCGCCTGTTCGTCCTCGACTTCAACGGCGACCTCCGGGCTTCGCAGGTCGAGAGCCTGCGGCAGGAAATCTCCGGCATCCTGCTGGTCGCCGGCCCGGATGACGAGGTGCTGGTACGGCTGCAGAGCGGCGGCGGCATGGTCCCCAACTACGGGCTGGCGGCAGCCGAGCTGGCTCGGCTGAAGGGGCGGGTGCGACAGCTGACCATCGCCATCGACCGCATCGCCGCCAGCGGCGGCTACCTGATGGCCTGTGTCGCCGACCGTATCCTGGCTGCGCCCTTCGCCATCGTCGGCTCCATCGGCGTCGTCGCCCAGCTGCCCAATTTCCACCGGCTGCTGAAGAAGCATGATGTCGATTTCGAGCTGCTTACCGCCGGCGAGTACAAGCGCACGCTGACCGTTTTCGGCGAGAACACCGAGCAGGGCCGGCAGAAGCTCAAGCAGGAGCTCGAGGACACGCATGGCCTGTTCAAGGACTACATCCGCCGCTTCCGCCCCGGCCTCGATGTCGACCGGGTCGCGACCGGCGAATACTGGCTCGGCGAGCGGGCGCTTGAACTCGGCCTGGTGGACGACCTGCGCACAAGCGACGACTACCTGCTCGAGCGCAGCGAGCAGGCGGAGCTGCTGCAGGTCCGCTACCGGCGCAAGCAGTCGGTCGGCAAACGGCTGTCCTTGTCGCTGGAATCCCTGCTGCATGGACTGCGGGGCTTTTAGCCTGCCACTGCCGCCCGCATAGTTCCTCGATCGGCATCAGACGGGCCAGGGCCGAGGTATCCCATGCAGGCTTCCCGGGGGCAGCGCCGCCACCATCTGATCTTTTACCTGGAGATCCGCGATCGCGGCAGCAACGAACCGCTCGGCTTCCTCAGCAACATCACGCCGGACGGGATGCAGGTGCTCAGCGAACGACCGCTGGCTGTCGGCAAAAGCTTCGAGCTGGAGATCTGCCGGCCTGGCATGACCCGGCAGCCGGTCCGCTGCCGTGCCCGCAGCATCTGGTCGAAGGCGGACACCGATCCCGGCTACTATGCCACCGGCTTTCAGTTCGAAGACATTCCGGCGATGACGCTGCAGGCAATCGAGAGACTGATCCGCGACCTGGGCTTCGATAGCTAAAGCCGCCGACCGGCGCGGTCAGCCCTGCTTGCGCAATCGGAAATGGAATTCGTCGCCTTCCTCATGCCGATCCACCAGCTCGTGGCCGGTCTTCTCACAGAAAGCGATAAAATCGATGACCGAGTGCGGGTCGGTGGCCCGTACCCGCAGGATCTGTCCCGGCTGCATGGTCACCAGCTGCTTCTTGGTCTTGAGGATGGGCAGCGGGCAGTTGAGGCCTCGCACATCCAGATCCTGGTCGAAATCCTGCATATACCTTCTCCACAGCGCCTGCCCTGCGGCAGCGCGAATCGAAGCACCTATTGTTGAAATCAAAGCGCCCTGGTCAAGCTGCGCGCCCGCCTCCAGCCGTTGCCAGGCGGCGCGACCGCCGGCTGCCGGGACGGAGAGGCCGGGCCGGTGTGATAAAGTCTTGCCGGCCAGTGCCGGCAGCGACACTGCCTGCTTCTGACCCCAACTCCCTTGAGGTAGGAAATCATCATGCGAGCACCACTGAAGGCCACTGCGGTAGCCATGATCAGCGCCAGCCTGCTGGTCGGCGGCTGCACCACCGTCAATCCCTACACCCGCGAACAGCAGACCAGCAAGGCGTCCATTGGTGCCGGCGTCGGCGCGGTCGCCGGTGCGGTGGTCGGCATCGCTACCGGCGATAATGCCAAGGAACGTCGCAAGCGGGCGCTGATCGGTGCCGGAATCGGGGCACTGTCCGGCTCGGGCGTCGGTTACTACATGGATGTGCAGGAGGCCAAGCTGCGCCAGCAACTGGAGGGCACCGGCGTGAGCGTCACCCGGCACGGCGACAACATCACCCTGAACATGCCCGGCAACATCACCTTCGCGACCGATTCGGCCGATGTCCGCCCGAGCTTTACGCAGGTGCTCGCCTCGGTGGCGATGGTGCTCAAGGAATACCCGAAGACCATCATCGAAGTCGCCGGCCACACCGACAGCACCGGCAGCGACAGGTACAACCAGCTCCTGTCCGAGCGCCGCGCCGAGTCGGTGGCGCGCGTCCTGCGCCAGCAGGGCGTCACGGACGACCGCATGGTCGTGCGCGGCTACGGCAAGAACTACCCGATCGCCAGCAATGCCACGGCCCAGGGCCGCGAACAGAACCGGCGCGTCGAGCTGACCCTCTCGCCGCTCACTCAGTAAGCGGCTGTGCAAGGTGTTGCCAGGGGCGCCACGCCGCCCTTGGCAACACCCCGTCCGGGAAATACCGCTAGGCCGGTATCCGCGGATTCAGGCTGTAGGTCACCTGCAGGCTGGCCTGATCGAGCACATGGCCTTCTATTGCCTGCAGCACCTCGTCGCCGGTGAAGGTGTTCTCGACCGGGCAGCGCTCCACGTCGATCGCATACAGCGTGAAGATGTAACGGTGCGGAATCGTGTCGTTCCATGGCGGGCAGGGGCCGTCATAGCCGTAGTAGAACCCCTCCATGTCCTTGTCGCCGGAGAACCAGCCGGTGTAATCGTTCAGCCCCTGGCGGGTGTTCTGCGGCGCGTGCGGCCCTTTCTTGCCGTGCGGGGTGATCCCCTGCGCGAATTCGGCCTCACGCAGCTCCTTCATCGCCGGCGCAATGTCCACCAGCACCCAGTGGTAGAAATTCACCCGCGGCAGATCGGCCGGCACTGCGCGGCCTTCCTGATTGACGCCGTCCGGCCTGCCCGGCGCATCGGGATCATGGCAAAGCAGTACTAGCGAACGGGCGCCCTCCGGCAGCCCGTCCCAGCCCAGATGCGGGCTGAGATTCTGGCTCGGCCGCACATGCTGTTCCGGATCCTTGGCGGCGAAGGCGTGGCGTTCGGGAATCGGCTCTCGGTCCTTGAGGCTTTCGCTGTACAGGCGCATGAGGCTCCTCCTGAGTCCTCGTCTTGATGAACGGCGGGCGGCGCTGGGCCTGCCGCGCCGACGGCTCCGCATCCCCGGGAGCCGCCGGCGCCTTGCCGCGCTACGGTCCTGCGCCGGCGCCCTCAGCCGAGCAGCAGCGACCGCAGGATGGGCAGATAGCGGTCGATCAGCAGGAAGGCGAAGATCCCCATCAGATAGGTGATCGAGAAGCGGAACGCCTTCATCGGCAGAGCCGGGTCGCGCGAGCGCAGCATGGCAAAGCCGTAATAGAGATAGATCACGTTCAACACCATAGCGCCCGCCAGGTAGAACCAGCCGCTCATGCCGGTCGAGAACGGCAGCAGGGTGACGGCGGCCAGCAGCACCGTGTACAGCAGGATCTGCTGACGTGTGAAGCGGTCGCCGTGCGTGACCGGCAGCATGGGAATGCTGACCCGCGCATACTCCTCGCGTCGGTGCACCGCCAGCGCCCAGAAATGCGGCGGCGTCCAGACGAAGATGATCAGGAACAGCAGCAGCGCGTGCGGATCGATCTGTCCGGTGACCGCGGTCCAGCCCAGCACCGGCGGCGCGGCGCCGGCAGCGCCGCCGATGACGATGTTCTGCGGCGTCGCCCGCTTCAGGTACATGGTATAGACGAAGGCATAGCCGATCAGCGACAGGAAGGTCAGCCAGGCCGTCAGCGGGTTGACGAAGAAATAGAGCACCGCCATGCCCAGGCCGCCGAGGACGGCGGCGAAGGTGACCGCCTGGGAGGTGCGCAGGTGGCCTGTCGGCAGCGGCCTGGCCCTGGTCCGCGCCATCTGGGCGTCGATGTGCTGGTCCACCAGATGGTTGATGGCGGCCGCCGAACCGGCGCTCAACGCGATGCCGAGGTTGCCCACGGTCAGCGCCCACCAAGGGATGTCGCCGGGCGTCGCCAGCAGCATGCCGACCACCGCAGTGAAGATCATCAGGGCAACCACGTTCGGCTTGCACAGCTCGAGATAGTCGCGCCAGTAGGCTGTGGAATGTGGCATAGGCGCACCGGGCGATCCGGACCTGCTGTAAACATCTTGTGCCATTGTCTCCCCCTCGCAGCTTGTGCCCGCTTGGCGTCCCCCTCAAGAGGCGACCTGCGGTCTCGGATATAGAGCATGGGTCAGTGTGACCAGCGATAGCAACAGCAGCATCGCCACTCCATTGTGCGCCACGGCGACCGGCAGCGGCAGGCTGAGCAGGACGTTGGCGACTCCGAGCGCGAACTGCAGGACGACCAGCGCGCCGGCCGCCACTGCGATCCCGCGCGCCGCCGGGTTGCGGCTGCGCAGGCCGATCGCCGCGGCCAGCCCCAGCACCAGCACCAGAGTGACCAGGGCGCCGATCCGATGGGTGAGCTGGATGGCCACCCGCGCGGGGTTGTCGAGTACCCCGAACTCGTAGTCGATTCCGAGCCCGCGCCAGAGCACGAAGGCTTCGCCGAAGTCGGCCTCCGGCCACCAGGCGCCGTGGCAGGTGGGGAAATCGGTGCAGGCGAGCGCCGCATAGTTGGTGCTGGTCCAGCCGCCCAGCGCGATCTGCCCTATCACCACGGCCAGGACCAGCACCGTCAGCAGCCGTTCCGGGCGGGTCCCGGGTGCTGACGGATGCTCCAGCCAGCGGCCCTGTCGCAACGTCAGCCACCAGAGCAGCGCTACCGTCGCCAGGCCGCCCAGCAGGTGGCCGGTCACGATGATGGGCTTGACCAGCAGCGTCACCGTCCATTTGCCGAGCAGCGCCTGGAAGATCACCAGTCCCAGCAGCCCTGCCGTGGCCCGTGCCCGCCAGCTGTCTTGCCAGAAGGCGGCGCCCAGCAGCGGCAAGCCGATGGCGGCCAAGGACAGTATCGCGGCCAGCGGGATCAGGCCGCCGACATAGGCGAAGATTCCCGCTGCCGCGGCAAGCGACGCGCCGATCAGCAGATTGCGGCGTGCCGGCCAGCGCCAGCTCGCCGCCAGTGCCAGCGTCAGCACCAGCACCCCCAGCGACGCGGCGAAGAAGCGGTGCACCTGTTCCTTCCAGGCCTTGTCGGTTTCCACCGGCCGCTGCGGAAACGCTTCGTTGGCGGCCGCGATGGCCGCCTCGTCCGAGGGCCAGGTGAGCCGGCCATAGCAGACCGGCCAGTCAGGGCAGCCCAGGCCGGCGTCGTTGAGGCGCACGTAGGCGCCCAGGACGACCACGCCGGCGCCGAGCAAGGTAGCCAGCAAGGCGATGCGCAGGAACCATCTGTTGCTCATTGTTACTTCTCTCGATCATTCCACCCGCATGCTGCGCTCCACGTCCTCCTTGGACAGGCGCAACAGACGACGCAGATCCTTGAGCAGCCCCTCGGCGTCGAGCGGCGGCGGGTAACGCATCATCCGATACCCGTACGGATCGACCAGATGCACGGCCGACGGGGTGGCAGCGCCCCCGGGATCGGCATCCGTCAGATCGGCTGCGACCGGGCGCGGCAAGCGCAGCAGCGCCGGCCCTTCCGGTGGCAGTGCCGGCGCGGTCGCGGACTCCGGCAGCACCAGCAGCAGCTGCACCCGGTCGGCGTCCTTGTTGAGGGCGATGTGGGCCCGGCTCATGCGATCCAGCGTGAGCAGGCAGGCATCATCGCAGGGCCCGTCCAGGACCAGCAGCATGCTCCAGCGGCCGAGAAATCGCTCCTCGCCGGCAGCGGTTCCGGATTCGTTGCGCAGCGGCAGGGCCGAGACAGGCGCAGGCGGCTGGACCAGCTGGCCGTGGTTGGTGGTCCCGCCCGGCCGCCAGCCGCTCAGGATCAGCAGCCAGGCAAGCAGGGCCGGCGTGAAAAACAGCAGGAAGATCAGTATCAGCCGGCGGCGATTGCGCCAGGCCAGGTCACGGTCATCGGTCACGGGACAGGTTCTCCATGCGCCTGGTATTCACCACCAGGTAAATCACGACAAGGGCGATGGCGAGGCCAAACCACTGCACGGCATAGCCGAGATGCGTGGCCGGGCCCATTTCCGGTGTCGGCTGCCAGTCCCGCCGGTAGCCGTGCGGCTGGTCGGCGTCCAGCCGGATCACGTAGGGCAGCAACGGATAGGGCAGCCGCTGTTCCAGCTGCGCGAAGTCCAGGTATTGCAGCCGCAATGGCCATCGGCGGTCGGCTTCCGCCGCCGCCTCGCCCAGCCGGAGGCCCGCGCTCGGTCCCTGGTCGGCGATGCCGCGTACGGTCAGGGCCCCCGCATCCAGGTCGATCGCGGGCAGCTGCGTCCGATCCAGCGGCGCCGGCACCCAGCCGCGGTCGACCAGCACCGCAACGCCAGTGCCATCAAGGCGAAGGGGTGTCAGCACCAGATAACCCACCTGCCGGTCGCGCACCTGGTTGTCCAGCAGCAGCTGGTGATCCGGGTCGTAGCTGCCGCGGGCGATCACGCGCCTGAAAGCCACCGCCTGGTAATCGGTGGCGGCGGCATCCAGTTCGATGGGTTCCTGCTCCAGGCCCGCCTGCAGCTGCTCCAGCCAGGCCCTCTTCTGCCCTGCCCGGTCCAGCTGCCAGAACCCCAGCCCCAGCAACAGCGGCAACAGCAGCAGCACGGCCAGCGTCGGCCAAAACCCCGGGCGGAAGCGGTAAACACCTATGCGCATGAGCATGAACCTGTGTTCGCCGAGCGGCGCGCGCCTTATGCCGACGCGTCCCGTATACTGACGACCCGAGCATCCCTCTTGGAGTTTCGGATGACGCTATTGGCCAAGAGCCTGATCATCGCCACTCTGCTCGCCATCCTCGCGAGCCTGAGTGCGGGGCTGGTATTTCTGCTGCGGGACCACAGCCGATCAAAGCGCACCGTCTGGGCGCTGACCGTGCGCATCACGCTGTCGGTAATCTTGTTCTTGGCGTTGCTGGTTGGAATGGCGACCGGCGTCATCACGCCGCATGCAGCCTTCTGAAGCCGGGGCGGCCCTGGCGAGCCGCCCCGCGTGCGTCCCTTAGAGGACGTATACGAAGATATACAGTCCCAGCCAGACCACGTCCACGAAGTGCCAGTACCAGGCAGCCGCCTCGAACCCGAAGTGGCTGTCGGGCGTGAAGTGCCCACGCATGCAGCGCAGCGTGATCACCAGCAGCGTGACGGCGCCGATCGCCACGTGCACGCCGTGGAAGCCGGTCAGCATGAAGAAGGTCGAGCCGTAGATGCCGGTATCCAGCCGCAGGTTCAGGTGCTGGTAGGCCTCGACGTACTCGTAAGCCTGCAGGAACAGGAAGGTGGCGCCGAGCAGCACTGTCGCCCACATGAACACCACCAGCTTGAGGCGCTCATTCGCCTTGAGGGCGTGGTGGGCGATGGTGAGGGTGACACCCGAGGTCAGCAGGATCAGCGTATTGATGGTCGGCAGCGGCCAGGCCCCCATCGGCTCCCACTCGAGGTCGGTGAAGCCGGGTCCGGCGGTCGGCCAGTTCAGGGTCACCGAATCCCACAGCAGCCTGCTGGTGTTTGCGTCGTCACCGCCCAGCCAGGGCACCGACAGCACCCGGGCGTAGAACAGGGCGCCGAAGAAGGCGCTGAAGAACATCACCTCGGAGAAGATGAACCACATCATTCCCCAGCGGAAGGAGCGATCGACCTGGGTGTTATAGAAACCGGTGACGCTCTCCCGGATCACGGTGCCGAACCAGCCGAAGAACATGAAGGCCATGATGGCCGCGCCCACCAGCAGCGGCCAGATACTCCAGTCACCGTTAAAGTAGTTTGCGGCACCGACCACGGAGGTGGTAAGCCCAATGCAGCCGACGAAAGGCCAGTAGCTGCCGTGTGGTACGTAGTAGCCGCCTTGTGCCTGAGCCATTCTGCTTTCCCCACTCGTTAAAGAGCAGCGTGTGTTCTAGTTAGCCTGCTGCCCGACGTCGAAAATGGTGTACGACAACGTGACCGTCTCTATCGCTTTCGGCAGCGCCGGGTCGATGAAGAAGGTCACGTTCATCTCGCGCCCCTCGCGCGGCGCGAATTCCTGCTGGGAGTAGCAGAAGCAGTCCGGCTTGGCGAAAAAGCGCGCCGCCCGGACCGGGGCGACGTTATAGCTCGCCTGCCCCAGCAACTGCCTGTCCAGCAGGTTTTCAGCGTAATAGGACGTGGTGTACAGCTCGCCCGGATGCACCTGCATCTTGGCAACCGTCGGCCGGAATACCCAGCCGGCGTTGCTGTTCACCGTCGCCACGAACTCGACAGTGACCAGCCGCTCCGTATCGGCCTCCGACTCGCTGGCCGCCACCGCTGCCGGCTTGTCGGACAGCCGTCCGCCAAAGCCGGTGATGTCGCACAGCACCCGGTAGGCCGGCACCAGCGCGAAGCCGAAGCCGAACATCGCCACCGAGACCATGACGAGCTTGGCCAGCAAGCGCTTGTGACTACGTGTGCCAGTCATTGCATCTGCCTGACAAAAGTGCCGATGTAAACCGCGAGCACCAGCAGCACCAGCAGGATCACCGTCCAGCGGACCCGGCGCCGCAGGCGCTCGCTATCGTCATCGTGTTTCGTCATCGCCCTGCTACGATCAACGCGCCGGTGACTCGGCCTGGCCGATCGCCGGGGGCGTGCTGAAGCTGTGGTACGGCGGCGGCGAACTCAGCGTCCACTCCAGGCCGTCGGCACCGTCCCACACCTGATCGGTGGCACGCGCACCACCGCGGGCACACTTGATGACCACCCACAGGAAGATCAGCTGCGCCAGCCCGAAACCGAACGCGCCGATCGTCGAGATCATGTTCCAGTTGGCGAACTGGAGCGCGTAGTCGGGGATGCGGCGCGGCATGCCGGCGAGCCCGAGGAAGTGCTGCGGGAAGAACAGGATGTTGACGAAGATCACCGACAGCCAGAAATGCCACTTGCCGAGCTTCTCGTCGTACATGTAGCCGGTCCATTTCGGCAGCCAGTAGTAGGCGCCGGCGATGATGGAGAACACGGCACCGGTCACCAGCACGTAGTGGAAGTGGGCCACCACGAAATAGGTGTCGTGGTACTGGAAGTCGGCCGGCACGATGGCGAGCATCAGCCCCGAGAAGCCGCCGACGGTGAACAGCACCACGAAGGCAATGGCGAACAGCATCGGCGTCTCGAAGGTCAGCGAGCCGCGCCACATGGTGGCCACCCAGTTGAACACCTTCACCCCGGTCGGCACCGAGATCAGCATGGTGGCGTACATGAAGAACAGCTCGCCCGCCAGCGGCATCCCGACCGTGAACATGTGATGCGCCCAGACGATGAACGACAGGAACGCGATCGAGGCGGTGGCGTACACCATCGAGCTGTAGCCGAACAGCGGCTTGCGCGAGAAGGTCGGGATGATGGCCGACACGATCCCGAACGCCGGCAGGATCATGATGTAGACCTCGGGATGTCCGAAGAACCAGAAGATGTGCTGGTACATCACCGGGTCGCCGCCGCCGGCGGCGTTGAAGAACGAGGTCGCGAAGAACTTGTCGGTCAGCAGCATGGTG
>JAJUFY010000268.1 GCA_029263635.1 Ectothiorhodospiraceae bacterium
CGCCGATGTTCTTGACCGGGGTGTCGAACTGGCCGGCCTGGATCGCGCCGAAGGCGCCGCGCAGACCGGCGAAGGTGTTGCGGGAAGCCAGGCTGCCGCCGCCGTGGTCGGCATCATAGCCTGCTTCCATCTGATAGAACGCCTGCAGCCCTTCGCTGATATCGAGGGTGCCGCGGAAACCGATGCGGCTCGAGTTGCTGGACAGGTTGAGCGCGTCGTCGTCACCGTTGTCCATCTGATTGATCGACAGGTGCATGCGGCCGTAGATCTCCGGCTTATTGATCTTGACTTCCTGAGCAGAGGCGATGGCCGGTGCGGCCAGTACAGCGGCGACAGCCAAAGCAGTCAATGAGCGCATTTCGTTTTCCTTAATTGCGGATGTTGGAAGAGTGTTCGGCACTCTGCCCGCCCCAGCGGGCTGAGCGCAGGATGCAAGCCGCAGGTTAAAAATTCGGGAAAGGACGATGACAGCCGCATGACGGTATTGGCTGCCAGCAACAGTTCGCGGCTTTTAATGGGTATGGGTTGCAGCCAGGAAAACAAACCATAAAAACAGGAAGTTATGAGCAGATCTATTGTTGCGTGAGAGCAACGCGGCCCAATCAGGCATGGCGGACAATAAAAAACCCCGGCAGCGCCGGGGTTTCGTTAAAGGTCCGAGCCAGTCGGGCTAGAACATATCGGTGGATTCGATCGGCCCCTTGGTCAGCGGCACCGGCTGCTCGCGGGCGGCGATGAAATCGCCGGTGACCATCTGCCTGTAGGTCATGCCGGGGCCGACCATGGGATAGACGCCCGCCTCGGTGTCGATCATGACTTCCAGGAAGGCCGGACCGTCGTAGGCGATGAAGTCCTTGAGCGCCTGCTCGACGTCTTCCTTGCGGGTGACCCGCACGGCAAAGCCATAGCCGTCGGACTGCGCCGCCTTGATGAAGTCCTTGCGGTGCAGCGACTTGTCGGAGCCCGAGAAGCGGTCCTCGTAATAGAGCTTCTGCCACTGGCGCACCATGCCGTCGCCCAGGTTGTTCAGCAGCAGCACCTTGACCGGCAAGTTGTAGGTGGTGGCGGTCTCCAGCTCGCCGAGATTCATGCGGATGGAGCCGTCGCCGTCGACGTCGATCACCACCCGGTCCGGGCAGGCGATGGCAGCGCCGATCGCCGCCGGCAGGCCGAAACCCATGGTGCCCATGCTGCCCGAGGTCAGCCACAGCCGTGGCTCGCGGAAATCAAAGTACTGCGCCGCCCACATCTGGTGCTGGCCGACGCCGGTGGCGACGATGGCGCGGCCGTCGGTGATCCGGTTCAGGCACTCGATCACGTAGTACGGCTGGATGGCTTCGCTGTCGCGGTCGTAATTCCAGGCGTGCTTTTCCTTGAGCGCCCGGCAATGCTCGAGCCAGGGTCCGAAGTCCTTCTTGAAGCCGTTGGTCTGGCCCCACTCCGTCAGCTGCACGAGACTGCGGCCGGCCTCGCCGACATGCGCCCAGTCGACCTGCTTGACCTTGCCGATCTCGGCAGCATCGATGTCGATGTGCGCGACCGCCCGCGCCAGCGGCGCGAAGGCATCCGGCTGGGCCGCCACCCGATCGTCGAAGCGGGCGCCGACGGCGATCAGGAAATCGCAGTCCTCAACGGCGTAATTGGCATAGGCCGCACCGTGCATGCCCAGCATGTGCATGGCCAGCTCATCGGTGGTGTCGATGGCGCCGAGGCCCATCAGGGTGGTCACCACCGGGATATTGAAGGCCTTGGCGAAGGCCCGCAGCTCCTCGGACGCATTGCCGGAGATGATGCCGCCACCGACGTACAGCAGCGGCCGTTCGCTGCGGCTCAGCAGCTCGAAGAACTGCTTGCACTTGCGGTCCGACAGCCGGGCGCTGCGCAGCGACTCCAGCCGCTGGCGATAGCCGCGGATCGGCAACAGACCTTCGCCCTGGAAAGGCACGACGGCGTTCTGCATGTCCTTGGGCACATCCACCACCACCGGTCCCGGCCGCCCGGAACGGGCGACCTCGAAGGCGGTACGGACGGTAGCCTCCAGTTCCTCCGGCTTGGTCACCAGGAACACGTGCTTGGCGCAGGAGCCCATGATGTTGACGATGGGGGCTTCCTGGAAGGCATCGGTACCCATGGCGCCGGTCGGCACCTGGCCCGTGATCAGCACCACCGGCACCGAGTCGGCCATGCAGTCGCGGATCGGGGTCACGCAGTTGGTGGCGCCGGGGCCGGAGGTCACCATGAACACGCCCACCTTGCCGCTGGCGCGGGCGTAGCCGGCGGCCATGAAGCCGGCACCCTGCTCGTTGGCCGGCACGATCAGCTTGATCTGCTCGTTCGGCGTGCGCGCCCGGTTCTCGTTGAAGGTGAAGATCGCATCATAGGTCGGCAGGATGGCGCCGCCGCTATAGCCGAATACCGTGTCTACACCCTCATCGGCCAGAACTTGAACGATGATGTCCGAGCCATTCATGGCACGGCCGGCGAGAGGGTGTTTACGAGTTTTCTGCTTAGTGGTCATCGGAGCGATCTTCGCACTGGATTGAAGGGAATTACGCATCATACGGCCCATTGGAGCACGCAAACAAGCACATCGGTCCCGGACTGCGTTCGCGGTCCGCCGACCGCACGATCTGTGCGGCGACGGGCGTTCCCGCGATAGCGTTTCGGAAGCCCGGCCTCAATCCCGAGGCTCGAACTTGAGCGCAGCGGAATTGATGCAGTAGCGCAGGCCGGTCGGCTCCGGTCCGTCCGGGAACACATGCCCCAGGTGGGCGTCGCAGCGGGCGCAAAGCGCCTCGATCCGGCGCATGCCGTGGCTGGTGTCCAACGCCTCGTCGATGCGGTCCTCGGCCAAAGGCTGGTAAAAGCTCGGCCAGCCGCTACCGGATTCATATTTGGCGTCGGAACTGAACAGCGGCGTGCCGCAGGCCACACAGCGATAGATGCCCTTGGCATCGTGGTGGTAATACTCGCCGGTGAACGGCGGCTCGGTGCCTTTTTCCCGCACGATGCGATACTGCTCCGGCGTCAGCTGGCGCCGCCATTCTTCCTCGGACTTGCGGATCTTCTCCATCGACCGGCTCCTTAACAGCCCCAGACGAGGCGGATCATGGTATGCGGAAATAGACGCCGTAACGGGCGTCGGGTTCAGTCGCCGATACAGGCGACCAGCGCCGGCAGCAGCTCGCCGGCCTTGCCGCGCAGGCTGAAGCGGGCGTCGGCCGACAGCGGCGTTTGCTCGGGATTGATTTCGACCACCGGCACGCCCGCCCCCAGCGCCAGGTACGGCAGGCTTGCAGCCGGCTGCACCAGCGACGAAGTGCCGATACTGAGCACCAGGTCGGCCGCCGCCACCGCCTGCTCGGCGCTCGCCAGCGCCGCCGCCGGCAGCAGCTCGCCGAACCAGACCACATCGGGCCGCAGATAGGCATCGCACTGGCAACACCGCGGGACCTCGCCAGCCTTCTCCTGCCACTCCGCCACCGGCCCGTGGCCGGCCGC
>JAJUFY010000425.1 GCA_029263635.1 Ectothiorhodospiraceae bacterium
CTGATCGTCGGGGCCTTCTCGGTCACCGGGCTCGCCGGCACGCTGGCCAATGACCTGGTATTCCTGGCCGGCGACGCACCGCTGATTCTGCTCGTCATGGGCGCGATCACCAGCTTCATCTTCGGCATGGGCATGACCATCACCGCCTGCTACATCTTCCTGGTGATCGTGCTGGCGCCGCCGCTGACCGCTGCCGGTTTCCATCCCACGGCAGTGCACCTGTTCATGCTGTATTTCGGCATGGTGTCGTTCATCACGCCGCCGGTCGCCATCGGCGCCTTTGCCGCTGCCGGCATCGCCGGCGCCAGCCCCATGCGGGTAGCGATCGAGGCGTCGCGACTGGGCATCGTCATGTACGTGATCCCGTTCTTCTTCGTCTACAACCCGGCGCTGATCCTGCAGGGAGAGTGGGCCGGGATCCTGCTGGTGGTCGGTACCGCAGTCATCGGGGTGATCATGATCGCGGCGGCCATGCAGGGCTATCTGGTGGGCGCTGGGCCGCTCGGCGGCGGTGCGCTGGGCTGGCTGGCGCGGCTGTCGCTGTTCGCCGGCGGGCTGACGATGGCCGCGCCGGGCGGGGCCGGCATCGTGCTGGCCGGACTGGTGCTGGGGGCGCCGGGCGTGCTGATTCCGCTATTGCGCAGGCGGCTGGCCGGGGCGCGCCGGCAGGCAGCCTGACGGGCGGGGCATGCCTGTATACAGGAAGGACAGCGCGTGGCTCATGCAGACGGTTGAACTCTCGTTCGCAATAGCCGTCTGACTAGGGCTATCGCCGGCGCGCGTGCAGGAGTACTGTATGCCGTCGCGTCCCGCGCTCCCCTCCGTCCTACAGGTATTCCCCGTACATGCCCGCAAGCTCACCGCAAGATTTCCGCTCGCTCGGCCTGCCTGCGCCCGTCCTCGAGGCGCTGGAACTGGCCGGCTACGAGGCGCCGACCCCGATTCAGGCACAGAGCATTCCGTCGCTGCTGGAAGGCCGCGACCTGCTCGGTCAGGCCCAGACCGGCACAGGCAAGACCGCCGCCTTCGCCCTGCCGCTGCTGGCGCGGGTCGACATCGGCCGGACCGATACCCAGTTGCTGGTGCTCGCGCCGACGCGCGAGCTCGCCCTCCAGGTGGCCGAGGCGTTCCAGACCTATGCCCGCTGCCTGCCCGGCTTCCGGGTACTGCCGCTGTACGGCGGCCAGGATTACGGCACCCAGCTGCGGGCCCTGCGGCGCGGGGCTCAGGTAGTGGTCGGTACGCCGGGGCGGGTGATGGACCACATGCGCCGCGGCACGCTGGACCTGCAGCGGCTGCAGGCGCTGGTGCTGGACGAAGCCGACGAGATGCTGCGCATGGGCTTCATCGACGATGTCGAGTGGATCCTCGAGCAGACGCCGGCGGAGCGGCAGATCGCGCTGTTCTCGGCCACCATGCCGGACGTGATCCGCCGCGTCGCCCACAAGCACCTGCGGAATCCGGTGGAAGTGCGCATCGCCGCGACTACCGCCACCGCTGCCACCATCCGCCAGCGTTACTGGCGAGTGAGCGGGCTGCACAAGCTGGATGCCCTGACCCGGCTGCTGGAGGTCGAGCCGTTCGAGGCGGTGCTGATCTTCGTGCGCACCAAGAACGCCACCGTGGAACTGGCCGAGAAGCTGGCCGCCCGCGGCTACAACTGCGAAGCTCTCAACGGTGACGTGCCGCAGAATCAGCGTGAGCGCATCGTCGAGCGGCTCAAGCAGGGTCAGCTGGATCTGGTGGTGGCTACCGACGTGGCGGCCCGCGGGCTGGACGTCGAGCGCATCAGCCACGTGGTGAACTACGACATTCCGTACGACACC
>JAJUFY010000435.1 GCA_029263635.1 Ectothiorhodospiraceae bacterium
AGGCGCTGGCCATGATGCATGGGTTGGTGGCGGCGCGCGGCTGGGGGCGCAGCTGGCTCATAGCGTTGTACGTGCTACTGCCGCTGCTCTTCCAGCTGCTGGTGGTAGTGGGGATCGCTGACGCCGCCTTTAACTGGCGGCGCCGGCTTATGGCGCGCTCGGGGGGCGATTCCGCCTGAGCGGTCGATGATTGCGACACCGATGAGGTGGTAACGATGGAAGTCATTCTGCTACAGAAGGTCGATAACCTGGGCGACCTGGGCGACAAGGTCAAGGTCCGCGCCGGCTACGGCCGCAACTACCTGGTGCCGACCGGCAAGGCCAAGCCGGCCACGCCGGAGAACATCAAGGAATTCGAAGCACGCCGGGCCGAGCTCGAGCAGGCTGCTCGCGAGGCGCTGCAGGCTGCCGAGAACCGCAAGGCGCAGCTCGAGGGCCTGGAGGTGACCATCACCGCCAAGGCCGGCGATGAGGGCAAGCTGTTCGGCTCCATCGGCACCGCCGACATCGCCGAGGCGGTGACCAAGGCCGGCGTGGCGGTGGAGCGGCAGGAAGTGCGCATGCCGACCGGCCCGCTGCGTTCCGTCGGCGAGTACGAGATCGAGCTGCACTTGCACTCCGACGTCGACGCCACCGTCAAGGTCGTCATCGTCGGCGAGTAAGCGCCATCCGGTCGATTGTGACAGGCTTGTCGGCGACAACCGGCAGGCCGGTCTATCCTTAGAGCTGTATACGCCGGAGCGTGATCCGCGCGGACGGATGCCGTCCGCGACGCGGGAGTATGCCGCCTGTCTGGCCGACAGGTGGCGCGGCGCAGACCAGTGCGAGGCGCGTCACGGGTCCGGCAGATCGGTGGCTGCGTTGGAGGTGTTCGATGGCGGAGGCACGGGCGGCACAGGTGGCAACCGAGGCCCTGCGCGTACCTCCACATTCACTGGAGGCGGAGCAGGCGGTACTCGGCGGCCTGATGCTCGACAACCGCGCCTGGGATCAGGTTGCGGACCGGCTTACCGAGGACGATTTCTACCGCCGCGACCACCGGCTGCTGTTCCGGGCCATGAAAACCCTGGCCGAAGCCGGCCAGCCGCTGGACGTGGTGACGCTGTCCGAATGGCTGCGCAAGCAGGAGCTGCTGGAGGACGCCGGCGGCATGGTGTACCTGGGAGCGCTGGCCCGCGACACCCCCAGCGCGGCCAACATCAGCGCCTATGCCGACATCGTTCGCGAGCGCTCGGTGCTGCGGCAGCTGATCCAGGCCGGTACCGAGATCGCCACCACCGGCTTCAATCCGGAGGGGCGCGACAGCGCCGATCTGCTCGACAACGCCGAGCGGCTGATCTTCCAGATCGCCGAGCAGACCGGGCGCAACCAGCAGGGCTTCGTCAGCGTCAAGGACATCCTGCCAGCGGTAGTCGACCGCATCGATCACCTCTACCAGCAGGAAAGCACCATCACCGGCCTGCCGACCGGCTGGTCGGATTTCGACAACATGACCTCCGGCCTGCAGAACGGCGACCTGGTCATCGTTGCGGCCCGGCCGTCGATGGGCAAGACCACCTTCTCCATGAACATCGCCGAGAACGTTGCGCTCAAGGTGCAGCAGCCGGTGGCGGTGTTCAGCATGGAAATGCCGGCCGATCAGCTGGCGCTGCGCATGCTCTCGTCGCTCGGCCGCATCGAGATGCAGCGGGTGCGCACCGGCAAGCTGCAGGACGAGGACTGGCCGCGGCTGACCAGCGCCCTCAACCTGCTGTCGCAGGCCAAGC
>JAJUFY010000068.1 GCA_029263635.1 Ectothiorhodospiraceae bacterium
CTCGCGGCTCGGCACCTCGCCGGTGAGCAACACGATGTTGTTATAGCTGGTGACGTTGATGTGGCTGCCTTCGAACGCCGGGTCTTTTTTCAGGCGCTGGCGAATGCCCAGCTCGATATCCTGATCGCTGAGAATGGTGGCCGCGCTGCGGCGGTCATGGACGACGGCGACGCCGGTGGCGGCGCCGCCGATGACGAGCGGGACACAGCCCTGGAGCACGAGGCTGAGCAGGACGAGGATCAGTACCGGACGGATGGTGGGCATGGAATTACTCCGCAGGAACGGCGCCGAACAGATGCTGATCGATCAGGTCGCAGAGGCAGTGAATGACGAGCAGGTGCACCTCATGGATGCGCGCTGCGGCCGCGACCGGAACCCTGATCTCGACGTCGCCGGCCGCCAGCAGGTCGGCCAGGGCGCCGCCTTCGCCACCGGTCAGGGCAACGACCTGCATGCCGCGTTCGTGGGCAGCCTCGACCGCGGCCAGCATGTTCTCGGCGTCAGCGCTGGTGCCGATCGCCAGCAGCACGTCGCCGCTTTGCCCCAGTGCACGCACCTGCCTGGAAAAGGTCTCGCGATAGCTGGCGTCGTTGGCGATGGACGTCAGGGTCGGGCCGTCTGCCGTCAGGGTGATGGCCGGCAGTCCCGGCCGTTCCATCTCGAAGCGGTTTAGCAGCTTGGAGGTGAAATGCTGGGCGTCTGCCGCCGAGCCGCCGTTGCCGCAGCTCAGGATCTTGTGGCCGTCCTGCAGGCAGATCGCCATCAGCTCGGCGGCGAGCACGATGCGCGACGGCAGGTGATCCATTGCCAGCTGCTGAGCGCGGATGCTCTCGTGGAAATGCTGTACGACTCTATCGTGTGGAACCATGCTGTTCTCTGATGCGGTGCGAGCAGGCCGCTGCCGGCCCGTCTCGATCCGCTGCACGTCACCGTAACGTTCGGGTTGTGGAAAGGAGCCGTCAGCCGGCTTCGAAGGCGCCGGCTATCCAGTCGATGCCGCCAGCTCCGTCGAGGCTGACGACATCGAAGCGGCAGGCGGGCAGGTTCCCCCGCCGCTGCAGATAATGTTCGGCGGTCAGCTGCAGCCGCCGCTGCTTGCGGGCGTCGACACTGTCAGCGCCGCTGCCGTAGCGGGGATTGCGGCGTTGACGCACTTCGACGAAAACCACGGTCTGGCCGTCCTGCATGATCAGATCGATCTCTCCGTGCGGCGACCGGTAGTTTCTGGCCAGCAGGATCAGGCCACGCGCTGCCAGATACGCCTCTGCCGCCCGCTCTGCCGCTTCACCACGCCGCATTGCCGTCCATGGTCGAAGAAGTGGCGGCAGGTTCCGCCTCCGCCTCGTCATGATCGGGATTGAAGCCAAAGGCGCGCTGCGCGGCCTGGCCGTCAAAGCGCAGGGTGCCGCTGCGGAAGCCGGCCGGGAACAGGCGCCGGCGGATCTGGCCCTGCGCATCCAGGCTCAGCACGCCGCTGTGGCCTTCCAGCGATTCGGTCGGATGCTGGCGCAGCAGGGGCAGATAGCGGACCAGCAGATAGGCATCGATGCCGAAAGCGTACAGGCGCGGATGCTGAGACGCCATCTCGCGCAGCTGCTGCAGTTCCTGGCGATTCAGTCCATGGCCGGGCACGGCGCGCAGCAGCCAGGGCATGTCGACGATCTGCACGCCGTCCAGGTCCTTGTCGGCCTGGTTGGGAGCGCCGCTGTAGGCGTGCGAGGTGGCGATGACGGGAACGTCGATCGCATCGAAGAACCGCAGCTGCGGGCGGATCAGTCGCGCGGCGCGCGGGAAGGCGCCGACAAAGATCACTTCCACATCCTGGCGGCGCTGCGGCTCGGTCCTGATGCTGCGCTTGAGAGTGTTGCGCAGCTGGCGGGCGCGCTGGTTGCTGGCGTTGAGGTTGAGCAGTGCCGAGATGGGGGCACTGAAGTCCGTGCCCTGGGCGTTGTACGACACCGTTTCCAGCACCGTGCCGCCGCGCTGTTCCAGGGCCCTGGTGAAGGCCGCGGCGACGCGCTCGCCCCATTCGCCTTCCGGCACCATGACCAGCGCCCGTTCGAGTCCCTGCGAGACCGCGTAATCGGCCGCGGCGACCGCCTCATCCTCCGGCGCCAGGGCGAACTGGTACATGCCGCTGACCGGGTCCACGCCGGCGGGCAGGGTGTTCAGCGCCAGCAGCGGCGTGGTGAGGCGGCTGGCGCTGGCCAGCATGATCAGGGATTCCTTGGTCAGCGGACCGACCACGAAATCGCTGCCGGCGCTGACCGCTTCCTGATAAGCCGTCAGCGCCCGGATCGGATCGTCGCCGACGTCGTAGATCTTGATCTGCGGCCGGTAATCGGAGGCGTAGTAGGCCGCCATGAAGCCTTCCAGGACCGCCTTGCCGGGCACGCTCAAGTTGCCGCTCAGCGGCAGCAGCAGCGCGACCCGCTCGGGCGCGCTCACCGCATCCCGATAATAGGCGAGCAGTTCCTGGATCAGGCCGTCGTTGGCGGGGTGGCGCGGATAACGCCGCCGCCACTGCTTCAGCTCGGCTTCCAGGGTGTCCGGTTCCAGTCGATGGCTGCGGGTCAGGTAGGCGAGTTCGAGCCAGGCGCCCGTCTGATCGGGTGGCGGCGGCATGAGTGCGCGCAGCATCTCGAGCGGAACTTCGGACAGCGTGGTCCAGATGGCGCGCTGGTTCTGCTCGCGCAGGCGCCGGTCGGGCAGCAGCGCATCCAGCTCTACCAGCGCCCGCGCGGCATCCAGCGGCCTGCCGGTGGCCTCGGCCAGCTCCGCCTGGGTGCGGAGCCAGGGGGCGCGCAGCTGGGGGGTTGGCGGGTCCAGCAGCGACAGCCGGTTCTCGGCCGCCAGGATCTGGCCGCCGGCCAGCAGCAGCCGGATTTCCAGCAGTGCCTTGCGGTAGCGGTGCGGGTCGGGCAGCAGCAGTTCGTTGACTCGCGCCAGGAGGGCTTCGCTCGCCGAGGTCTGGCCCAGGTCCAGGCGAATCTCCGCCGCCCGCAGCAACAGCAGTGGCTGCTGATCCGGGCTGGCTGTGTCCGCGCGCGCTTCCAGCAGGGCCGCCGCCCGTTCCGGTTCGCCGCGCGCCAGCAGGTCTGTGGCCGCGTCGCTCGGCTCGCGGGCGCCGACCACGGGCGGCGCCGGCTGTTGTACCCGGGGCTGGGGAGGCGCACAGGCGGTCAGCAGCAGTGCAACGGCAAGGATGAGAGCGGATACACGCACGATAAGCACGTCCATGAGGTCGGGAGCGTCGGAGCGCTGGAAAACTTTTTTCGGCAGCCTGCTAATGTGGAGACGTTTACTATAACGGAAACCTTCCACGCCATTGCAGGAGCACACGTGGCCGGCACCCTGTACGTCATCGCCACGCCGATCGGTAATCTGGAGGATATCAGCCAGCGCGCCTTGCGTTTGTTGAACCAGGTCGACCTGATCGCCGCCGAGGATACCCGGCATACCGGCAAGCTGCTGCGGCATTTCGGAATCCACAAGCCGCTGCGCAGCCTGCACGAGCATAATGAGCAACAGCAGGCGGAGGGCCTGGTCGGACTGCTCCTGCAGGGGCAGGACATCGCCCTGGTGAGCGATGCGGGCACACCCTTGGTAAGCGACCCCGGCTACCGGTTGGTCAGGGCGGCGCACGCTGCCGGCGTTCCGGTTTCGCCGGTGCCCGGTCCCAGCAGTCTGGTCGCGGCGTTGTCGGTGGCCGGCCTGCCGACCGACCGCTTCGCCTTCGAGGGCTTCCTGCCGGCCAAGGACGGCCCGCGCCAGAGAGCCCTGGCGGCCTTGGCGAGCGATCCGCGGACCCTGGTGTTCTTCGAGTCCCCGCACCGGGTGCTGCGCACGCTGGAGGATATGGCGGCGGCCTTCGGGGCGGACCGCGAGGCGGCCATTGCCCGCGAACTGACCAAGACCTTCGAGACCATATATACCGCTCCGCTGGGCGAGCTGCCGGCCTGGCTGCAAGCCGACCCGGACCGGCAGCGGGGCGAATTCGTGCTGATGGTGGCCGGTCGCCGCTCCGGCGAAGCCGAGCAGGATACGGCCGAAGCCGAGCGGGTGCTGCAGGTCCTGCTGGCGGAGCTGCCGGTACGCCAGGCCGCCGGGCTTGCCGCCGAACTGACGGGACTGCCCCGCAACCGGCTCTACGAACTCGCCCTGGCGATGGGCAAGCGCTGAACGATCGGTTGGCTTGCGGTCTAAGCGTGTACAATCGCGTTCGGGAGTCGGCCGGACAGTCGCTGCGCCTTCGGGCGTGGAGGAAAGTCCGGGCTCCGCAGGGCAGGGTGCCAGGTAACGCCTGGGAGGCGCGAGCCTACGGAAAGTGCCACAGAAAACAGACCGCCTTAGCGTCCTGATCATGACGCCGGTAAGGGTGAAAAGGTGCGGTAAGAGCGCACCGCGCGGGTGGCAACACGCCGCGGCACGGTAAACCCCACCCGGAGCAAGACCAAATAGGGGAGCATTGGTGTGGCCCGCACTGCTCCCGGGTAGGTCGCTAGAGGCGCACGGTGACGTGCGTCCCAGATGACTGACTGTCCCCGACAGAACCCGGCTTACAGGCCGACTCCCGCCTTTCAATGCTGTGCCGGGCCCCGCCCGGCCTGTCGTTTTTGCCTGCCCACGACGCCTGTCTGCCGCCAGGCGCTAAGCAAATGATTTCACGACCGAAACGGAGCGTCTCCGCGGGTGCCCCGTCGCTGCGTGGCGTCAGTGTCCGTAAGTCATTGTCAATAAAGCAAGATTCCTGTTTCGCTTTGCTTGACAAGCTTCCGAAGGGCTCCCTATAGTGTGCCGAAGTGGGAAAAAGTGGAACAAAATGGAACCTGGGTGCTAACCCCGGGGCCGGCAGGGGGGAGCGTGTTTCGGGGGGTCAGCCATCTCAACCTCGACGACAAGGGACGTATGTCGTTCCCCAGTCGCTATCGAGACCGGCTGCAAGAAATCTGTGGTGGCGACCTCGTCGTGACCGTGGACCCGGAGCATTGCCTGTTGATCTATCCCCTGCCGGATTGGGAAGACATCCAGCAGAAGTTACAACGGCTGCCTAGCTTCAACCCCGCAACCCGCAATTTGCAGCGGCTTCTGATCGGGTATGCCACCGACGTGCCGATGGACGGCAACGGTCGCGTCCTGTTGCCGCAGCCATTGCGGGAGTTCGCGTATCTGGAACGTAAGGTCGTACTCGCCGGACAAGGTAATAAGTTCGAGCTCTGGGACGAAGAACGTTGGAACAAGAACTCCGAAGTCTGGCTGGCCGAGGCGCCGAAGAATCTCGCCTCCGTCGCCGAGCTCGCGGACCTGGCGCTGTAATGGCAGATAAGCCGGCAGGTCATCGCCCGGTGCTGCTCGAGGAAGCGGTAGCCGCGCTCGCCGTGCGTCCGGACGGTTTCTATGTGGACGGCACCTTCGGCCGTGGCGGCCATGCGGAAGCGATCAGGCAGCGGCTGGGGCCGGACGGCCGGCTGTGGCTGATCGACCAGGATCCCGCCGCGATTGCTCAGGCACGGGCGGCATTCGGCAACGACGACCGCTGCCTGATCCATCACGGTTCGTTCACCGAGCTGCGCGCCCTGGCGGAAAGGCAGGGCGTGGCCGGCCGGATCGACGGCTTGCTGCTCGACCTCGGCGTGTCGTCGCCGCAGCTCGATGAGGCCGCGCGCGGCTTCAGCTTTCTTCGGGATGGCCCGCTGGACATGCGGATGGACTCCTCGCGCGGCATCACCGCCGCCGACTGGCTGGCCAGCGCCGATGCCGGCGAGATCGGACGGGTCCTCAAGGAATACGGCGAAGAACGCTTTGCGCGGCGGATCGCGCAGGCCATCGTCGACCGCCGCGAACAGGGCTCGCCGGTCGCCACCACCGGCGAGCTGGCCGAGCTGATCGCCGCCGCGGTGCCGCCCCGGGAGCGGGGCAAGCATCCGGCTACCCGCAGCTTTCAGGCGATCCGGATCTTTCTCAACGGCGAACTGGAAGCGTTGTCGCAGATTCTCGAGGACGCCTGTGGTCTGCTAGCGCCCCGCGGCCGCTTGGCCGTAATCAGCTTCCACTCGCTGGAAGATCGCATGGTCAAGCGCTTCATGCGTGCCAAATCGAGCACCGGGCATGTGCCCTCGGAGCTGCCGGTGATTCCGGATGCGCTCAAGCCGATTTTCAAGCTGGTCGGCAAGCCGGTGCGGGCCAGTGAAGCCGAGGTGGCGGCCAATCCCAGAGCGCGCAGCGCGGTGCTGCGGGTGGCGGAGCGGCTGCCATGAAATCGGGCGTCGTCGCGCTGTTGGTCGCTGCGGTGTTCAGCTCCGCAGTGAGCGTTGTCTACGTCAAGCACCAGTCGCGACGGCTGTTTGCCGAATCGCAGGAGCTGCTCCGCGAGGCGGATCGGCTGAACGTTGAATGGAACATGCTGCAGCTGGAGCAGGCGGCATGGTCGGCGCATGGGCGGATCGAAAAACTGGCGCGAGAGCGCCTGCAGATGCGGATGCCCGGCCGAACCGAAGCCGTCATCCTGAAACAATGAGATAGCAAGAATGCTGCGCGATGCCCAAAAGGAGAGGACGAGCTCCCTGCAGCCATGGCGGCCGGCAGCGCTGCTGCTCGTCTTCGGCGGGCTTGCGAGCGTGCTGCTGTGGCGTGCCGTGGATCTGCAGGTGCTGGACCGGCAGTTCCTGCAGACGCAGGGCGATGCCCGGCACCTGCGCGTCGTCGAGATTCCGGCGCATCGCGGCGCGATCACCGACCGTAACGGCGAGCCGCTTGCCATCAGCTCGCCGGTCGATTCGGTATGGGTCAATCCAAAAGAGTTCGCGGTATCGGCGGCGGAGCTGGCGCGCCTGGCGCGGCTGCTGGAGCTGGAGCCCCAGGCCCTGGCGCGACGGGTGCGGCAGCGGTCGGACCGCGAATTCCTCTACATCAAGCGTCATCTGGCACCGGAGCTGGCCGAGCAGGTGATGGCACTGGGCCTGCCCGGCGTCGCCCTGCAGCGTGAATATCGGCGCTTCTATCCGGCCGGCGAGGTGACGGCCCATGTGGTGGGCTTCACCAATATCGACGATCGTGGCCAAGAGGGCATCGAGCTCGCCTACAACGACTGGCTGCAGGGCGAGCCCGGCGCCAAGCGGGTGATCAAGGATCGGCTGGGGCGCATCATCGACGATGTCGAGAGCCTGCGCGAGCCGCGGCCGGGCAAGGCGCTGCGGCTGAGCATCGACCGCCGGCTGCAGTATCTTGCCTACCGTGAGCTGAAAGCCGCAGCCGCCGAGCAGGGAGTGCGCTCGGCCTCGCTGGTGCTGCTGGACGTGACTACCGGCGAAGTGCTGGCCATGGTCAACCAGCCCGGCTACAACCCCAACAACCGACTCGAGATCAACAGCCAGGCGGCCCGCAACCGCGCGGTCACCGATGCCTACGAACCGGGTTCCACCATCAAGGTGTTTTCGGTGGCGGCGGCGCTCGAGGCCGGCCATTTCCGGCCGGACAGCGTCATCGACACCGGCCCGGGCTACATGCGGGTTGGCAGCTATACCATCCGCGACACGCGTCCGTTCGGCAAGATCGACATCGGCACGCTGATCCAGAAGTCCAGCAATATCGGCGCCGCCAAGATGGCGCTGGCGCTGCCGCCGGAGGCGATCTGGACCATGTATGCGCGGCTCGGCTTCGGCAGGCCGGCCGGCACCGGCTTCCCCGGAGAAGCGGCGGGGCTCATGCCGGCGCGGCCGCCGGTGCGCGATGCCGAGCGTGCCGCGCTCGCCTACGGTTACGGCCTGTCGACCACGCCGCTGCAACTGGCCAGCGCCTACGCCACCATTGCCGCCGACGGCGTGCGGCGACCGGTGTCGTTCCTGGCGCTGGACCAGGCTCCGGCCGGAGAGCAGGTGATGTCGGCCGCGGTGGCGCGGCAGGTGCGCACCATGATGGAAGCCGTGGTGATGAAAGGCGGCACGGCGCCCCAGGCGGCGGTGGCCGGTTACCGAGTGGCCGGTAAAACCGGCACGGCTCGTAAGGCTGCCGCCGGCGGCTATGCCGAGAATGCCTATCTGGCGTATTTCGCCGGCTTTGCGCCCGCCAGCCGGCCACGGCTGGCGATGGTGGTGATGATGGATGAGCCCAGTGAGCGGTACTACTACGGCGGCCGGGCTGCGGCGCCGGTCTTCAGCAGGGTGATGAGCGGCGCGCTGCGGCTGCTCAATGTGCCGCCCGACGATGTGCCCCAGCTGGGAGCGTTCGTAGCCAGCGCAGGAGGGGGCCGATGATGCCGGCATTGTCGGTTGCTCCGGGCCGGCCGCTGGCCGATCTGCTGTCGGGGCTGGCCGCGGTCGCACCGGGCGAGGACCGGGTGATTGGCCATCTCACCCTCGACAGCCGTGAGGTGGTGCCGGGCACCCTGTTCGCGGCGGTCAGCGGCACCAGCCGTCATGGGCTGGAGTTCGTCGGCGAAGTGCTGCGTCGGGGGGCGGCCGCGATCGTCTGGGAGCCGGATCCACAGTACGACCCCTCAGTTGCGCAGCGGGCGTGCGCAGCGGCCGGCGTGCCGCTGCTGACGGTGCCGGCGCTGAGCATGGAGCTCAGCCGCATCGCCGGCCGTTTCTACGGCGAGCCCAGCCGGCAGCTGGCGCTGATCGGCGTGACCGGCACCGACGGCAAGACCTCGGTGAGCCAGTTCCTGGCCCAGGCGCTCAGCGGCGACCGCCCCTGCGGCGTGATCGGCACGCTCGGCTACGGCCTGCTCGGCAGCCTGGCCGAGCCGACCCATACCACCCCGGATGCCGTCACCGTACAGCGCCTGCTCAAGGACATGCGCGATCTCGGTGCCAGCCATGTGGCCATGGAAGTGTCCTCGCATGCGCTGGCACAGGGGCGGGTGGCAGGCCTGGCCTTCAAGGTCGCGGTGCTGACCAATCTGACCCGCGACCATCTCGATTACCACGGTACCGAAGAGGCCTATGCCGCTGCCAAGGCGGCGCTGTTCCGGCTGCCCGGCCTGGAATGCGCGGTGCTGAACCGTGACGACGCCTTCGGCCGCCGCCTGCAGGCCGGCCTGTCGCCCTCGGTGAGGGTGTTCGACTACACGCTGGACCCGCAGGCGCAGGATGCCGCGGTGGTCTGCCAGGACCTGCGGTATCTGCCGGACGGGCTGGCGATGCGCGTGCGGACGCCGGCCGGGGAGGCGGCGCTGACAGTGCCTCTGCTGGGACGCTTCAACGCTGCCAACGCGCTGGCGGCATTGAGCACGCTGCTGGCATTGGGGATGCCGCTTGCCGACGCGGTGGAACGCCTGCAGGAGCTGCAGCCGGTGGCCGGGCGCATGCAGCGGCTTGGCGGCGGCAGCCTGCCGAGCGTGATCGTCGACTACGCGCACACGCCGGCCGCTCTGGCAGCGGCGCTGGATGCGGTGCGGCAGCACACC
>JAJUFY010000338.1 GCA_029263635.1 Ectothiorhodospiraceae bacterium
CGCCGATGAAGCGATTGAAAACCGTCCGTTGCGGCGCCTGCTCGAGGGCATCGCTGAGCGGATTGCGCATGGCCAGATGGTCGCCAAGGATGACGACCCGGGTATCGGCCAGGTAGCCGTTATCGATGAGGAAACGGACAAACTCCGATACCTGGACGGCCGTGCATTCGACGATATCGGCGAAACTGCTCGCCCCGCGTGCCGCACAGGCCGGCGAGACAAAGCCTTCGGGGCCATGGGTATCCAGCGTGAGCAGCGTCAAATTGAAAGGCTGGCCGGCGGCGTGCAGCTCCTGGAATTTCGTCTTGGCGAAGGCAAGCACCGCGTCGTCGTAGAAACCGGAAGCGTTGAGCGGCGAATCAAGACCGGCCTCCAGCAGTTCCTCGCGACCGTACACCTGATCGTAGGCATGGTTGCGCAGGAAAGTCCCTTTGCCGGCGAAATCGAGCGAAGCCCCACCGACGAACACATTGGTATAGCCGTACTGCCGGAGAATGTCGCTCAAGCAGGCAGCTCCCGGCAGAAAGCGGGCAAGCCTCTCGCCGATCTCGTTGATGCCGTACGAGATACCCTTGCCTCTCCAGTCGCGTGCCGAGAGGAAGACGTTCTTGAGCGGGATGCCGCACTGTGAGCCGACGATGCCACCCATGGTCCAGCCGGTTCCCGGAACCTGCTGGAAGTCGGCAAAGCTCTCTCCTGGGAGCTCGGCGAGCGGACGCAGAAGGTCTCGACCGAACAGCGCGGCGTCGCCGTAGGTGGCCTCCACGCTCTCGAGGTAGATGATCACCAGGTTCTTCGGCTCGCCGCCACCGATTGCCACCGCCCTCGGAGCTACGTAATGCGTACCGAAGTAGTCGGTGCTGCTGCGCTGGTCGGCAATATACGAAAGCGCCGCTGTCTCGCCCATGAGGAACGCGCCCGTCCCGATCAGCAGCACCGGCACCCGTCCTGCCCAGGCAATTCGGGTCAGCCAGCTGCCGGCGGTCAGCGCCGCCGCGACCCTGCGGGAGAAGGCGGAATCCAGCCAGGTCAACACCACGGCCGCCAGCAACGGTAGCACTACGACGCCTACGACAAAGCTTCTGACCAGGTCGCGATCAGCGGTGAGCGGCATCTGTCGCGCATGCACGACGTGATAGAGCAGTTGGTCGATGCTGGGAATGCTGAAATTCCGCTCGACCCAGAAGAAGGCCGACAGGCTGGCGATGACGACCAAATAAACCAGCAGCTTGATCGGAACGAAACACAGATTCCTCACACACGTCCACTCGTCGAAAGGGATAGGTAACAACAACCGGCTGGAGCCAGCGTGGGGCTCCAACACTTCGCAGCCCGGACCGCTCCGGCAGCTATTTCAACTGCCGCTAGCAGGGATCTGCCGCCGCGGCGGCGAAAGCAGCACGCCTGAACAACAGCTATATGGGGCCGAGCGGGTGTGGCCGGCAGTGGACGTGGGAGGATTTTCCGGCCGGGCTGCGCCGGTCCGTGCCCCGAACCGAAAACAAAAAGGCCCCGCATATGCGGGGCCTTATCGATGCGACGACGGTCGGCTTACATCATGCCGTCCATGCCGCCCATACCACCCATGCCGCCCATGCCGGCACCCGCCGACTCTTCCTTAGGCAGCTCGGCGACCATGCACTCGGTGGTGAGCATCAGGCCCGACACGGAGGCCGCGTTCTGCAGGGCAGTGCGGGTCACCTTGGCCGGGTCGAGGATGCCGAGCTCGGTCATGTCCCCGTACTCGCCGGTCTGGGCGTTGTAACCGTAGTTGCCGGTGCCCTTGCGAACCTGGTCGACCACCACGGAAGCCTCGGCGCCAGCGTTCTCGACGATCTGACGCAGCGGCTCTTCGATGGCGCGACGAACGATGGAGATACCGACATCCTGGTCGTGGTTATCGCCCTTCAGGTTGTCGAGCGCAGCCTGGGCGCGGATCAGCGCCACACCACCGCCCGGCACGGTGCCTTCCTCGACGGCCGCACGGGTGGCGTGCAGGGCGTCCTCGACACGCGCCTTCTTCTCCTTCATCTCGACCTCGGTGGCCGCACCGACCTTGATCACGGCGACGCCGCCGGCGAGCTTGGCAACCCGCTCCTGCAGCTTCTCGCGATCGTAGTCGGAAGTGGCCTCCTCGATCTGCTTGCGGATCTGCTCGACCCGGGCCTTGATCTTGTCGGCCGAGCCGGCGCCGCCAACGATGGTGGTGTTCTCCTTGGAGACGGTCACCTTCTTGGCGCTGCCCAGGTCGTCAAGGGTGGCCTTCTCGAGGCTCAGGCCGACTTCCTCGGCGATCACGGTGCCACCGGTGAGGATGGCGATGTCTTCCAGCATGGCCTTGCGGCGATCACCGAAGCCCGGCGCCTTGACGGCAGCAACCTTGACGATGCCGCGGATGGTGTTGACGACCAGCGTCGCCAGGGCCTCGCCCTCGACGTCCTCGGCGATGACCAGCAGCGGCCGGCCGGCCTTCGCCACGCCCTCGAGCAGCGGCAGCATCTCGCGGATGTTGCTGATCTTCTTGTCGTACAGGAGGATCAGCGGGTCCTCGAGCTCGGCCGCCATGGACTGCTGGTTGTTGATGAAGTACGGCGACAGGTAGCCGCGGTC
>JAJUFY010000021.1 GCA_029263635.1 Ectothiorhodospiraceae bacterium
CGCTCATGAGGAAAACAAGCTATGAGCGATGGTTTTTTCGCGGGGGCGATGTTCCTCACGCTGCTGGCCCTGATCTTTAGCGGCTACCCGGTGGCATTTGCCCTCGCCGGTGCGGCACTGCTGTTCGTCCCGATCGGCATCGGCTTCGATTTCTTCGGGCCCTCCCTGCTGCAGGCTCTGCCGCAGAGCATCTTCGCCACCATGGAGAACTACACGCTGCTGGCGGTGCCCTATTTCGTGTTCATGGGCAACATGCTGGAGCGGTCCGGCCTCGCCGAGGACCTGCTGAAGACCATGGGCCAGTTGTTCGGCCCTTTGCGCGGCGGCCTGGCGCTGTCGGTGGTGGTGGTGGGCACCCTGCTGGCTGCAGCGACCGGCGTGGTCGGCGCCACCGTGGTGACCATGGGCCTGATCTCGCTGCCGGTGATGCTGCGCTACGGCTATTCCAAGTATCTCTCCACCGGCATCATCGCCGCATCAGGAACGCTGGGGCAGATCATCCCGCCCAGCGTGGTGCTGATCGTGCTGGCGGACCAGCTCAGCACGTCGGTGGGCGATCTGTTCCGCGGCTCGCTGTTGCCGGGCCTGGTGCTGGCCGGCATGTACGGTCTCTATGCGATCGGCGTGGCCATCTTCCGCCCCCAGGCTGCGCCGGCACTGCCGCCGTCCGAACGGCCCGAGAACATGCGCCGGCTGCTGGGCCGGGTACTGCTGGTGATGCTGCCGCCCATGGCGCTGATCATGGTGGTACTGGGCTCTATCTTCCTCGGCATTGCGACGCCGACCGAAGCCGGCGCCTTCGGTGCGCTGGGAGCCGTCATCCTTGCCGCGCTCAACCGGCGGCTGAAGCTGAAGACGCTGGTCGAGACCATGGACGGCACCCTGCGGCTCACTGCCATGGTGCTGATGATCCTGGTCGGTTCGCGAGCCTTCTCGCTGGTGTTCCGCGGCTTCAATGGCGATCTCTGGATCGAGGACATGCTCACCAGCCTCCCCGGTGGCGAGATCGGCTTCCTGCTGCTGGCGAACCTGGCGATCTTCGTGCTGGGCTTCTTCATCGACTTCTTCGAGATCGCATTCATCGTCCTGCCGCTGCTGGTGCCGGCCATGCATGCTTTCGGCATCGATCCGGTCTGGTTCGGCGTGCTGATCGCGATGAACCTGCAGACCTCGTTCCTGACACCGCCGTTTGGTTTCTCGCTGTTCTATCTGCGTGGTGTCACGCCGCCATCCATCAGCACAACCGAGATCTACCGCGGCGTGATTCCGTTCATCTGCATCCAGCTGCTGGGATTGCTGGCGGTGTTTTTCTATCCGCAGCTGGTGCGTTGGTTGGTACCGTAATGGCCTGCCCGCCTACGACGGGCGGCTGATCTCCGTGCCCGCTATAACAATCAGACCGATCCGAGCAAAAGGAGGATGCCCATGAAGCGTCGCGATTTTCTGAAGACGGCATCGATCGGTGCCGCTGGCGCCGCTGCCACCGTGGCCGCGCCCTACGTGCACGCCCAGAAAGAACCGACCATCCGCTGGCGCATGACGACCAGCTGGCCGACCAGCCTCGGCACGCTGTTCGGCGGCGCGCAGGACTTCTGCCAGCGGGTCCGGACGCTGACCAACGGCAAGTTCAACATCCGTGCCTATGCGGCCGGCGAGATCGTCAGCGGCCTCGGCGTGCTGGACGCGGTGCAGACCGGCACGGTGGAAATGGGCCACACCGCGTCCTACTACTTCATCGGCAAGGAACGCACCATCGCCATCGACACGGCGCTGCCGTTCGGCATGACCACCCGCATGTTCAACGCCTGGTACTACCGCGGCGGCGGCCAGGAGCTGCTGAACAACGAGGTGTTCTCGGCGTTCAACATCGTTTCCTTCGCCGGCGGCAACACCAACACCCAGATGGGCGGCTGGTTCCGCAAGGAAGTGCCGGACCTTGCTTCGCTCAAGGGCCTGAAGATGCGCATCCCGGGCTTCGGCGGCGAGATCCTGGCGCAGCTCGGCGTCAACGTGCAGAACCTGGCGGCGGCGGAAATCTACCCGGCCCTGGAGCGCGGCGTGATCGACGCTGCCGAATTCGTCGGCCCGTACGACGACGAGAAGCTGGGCCTCTGGCAGGTTGCCAAGTACTACTATGCGCCGGCCTGGTGGGAGCCGTCGGCCAACTTCTCGATCTACGTCAACAAGAAGGAATACGAGAAGCTGCCGGATCAGTACAAGGAAGCGCTGCGCGTCGCTGCCGCCGACTCCAACATCCGGATCACGGCGCAGTACGACTACCTGAACCCGATCGCCGTGCAAAAGCTGCTGGGCCGCGGCGTGCAGCTGCGCAGCTTCGGCGACGACATCATGGCGGCGGCGCAGAAGATTGCCTTCGAGATGTACGAGGATCTGGCCAGCAAGAACAAGACCTGGGAGAAGGTCTACCGGCCCTGGAAGAAGTTCCTCGACAGCCAGTATGCCTGGCTCAGCGTCAACGAGCAGGTGTACAACGCCTTCGCGATCCAGCAGGCCGATCTCAGCAAGATCGGCGCGGAGACGGGCGAGAAGTACAAGTAACCGAAACCGACCGGCCCGGCTTGAGCTCGGCCGGTACGGCGGCAGAAGTTACACAAGCGCAGCAGGCCGCCCGAAGGGCGGCCTTTTTATGCGCTGCGTCAGCAGGGCTGCAGATTGGCGTAGCCGGCCACCAGCCACTTGCTGCCGACTTCGCTGAAGTTCACCTGGATGCGGGCATTCGGGCCGCTGCCCTCGAGCTTCAACACCACGCCCTCGCCGAACTTGGCGTGCATCACCCGCTGTCCCAGCCGCAGCCCGCCCTCCTCGTCGCGGCGCGTGAGCTTGTGCGCCATCAGCGGTCGGCTCACGCTCACCCGCGGCCGCACTTCGGCAAACAGCTCCGGCGGCAGTTCGTGGATGAACCGCGACGGGCTGGCGTAGACGTCGACACCATGCAGCCTGCGCCGCTCGGCGTAGGTGATGGCCCGCCGCTCCCGGGCCCGGGTGATGCCGACATAACAGAGCCGGCGTTCCTCTTCGAGCCGGCCCGGCTCCTCGGCCGACATGCTGTGCGGGAACAGCCCTTCTTCCACGCCGACCAGAAATACCACCGGGAACTCCAGCCCCTTGGCGGCGTGCAGCGTCATCAACTGTACCGAATCCTCCCACTCGGCTGCCTGTCCCTCGCCGGCCTCCAGCGCCGCATGGGCCAGGAACGCGGTGAGCGGGTCCAGCGCCTCGTCCGGATCCGGCTGGTATTCCTGCTGGAAGGTGCGGGTAGCGGTGACCAGTTCGTCGAGGTTCTCCAGCCTGCCCTGGCCCTTGTCGCTGGTGTCCTTCTGCAGATGCGCACGCAATCCGGATTCGCGAATCACGAGGTCGGCCTGCTCGTGCAGCGGCAGTCCCTGCACCTGTTCGGCGAGACCATCGATCAGGGTCAGGAAGCCACGCAGGGCATTGGCGGCGCGGGTCGGCAGCCGCTGCTCGGCGAGCACCTGCTGCGCTGCCTGCCAGAGACTGATGCCCGCATCGCGGGCCTCTCCACGCACCACATCCAGGGTCCGGTCACCGATGCCGCGCGGCGGATTGCTGACCACCCTCTCGAAGGACGGATCGTCGTCGCGGCTGCTGATCAGGCGCAGATAGGCGAGTGCGTCCTTGACCTCGGCCCGCTCGAAGAAGCGCAGGCCGCCGTAGACCCGGTAAGGGATGCCGTGCGCAATCAGGGTTTCTTCGAAGGTGCGGGACTGCGCGTTGGAGCGGTAGAGGATGGCGAAGTCCTTGCGGGCATAGCCGCGCTCGCTGCCCTGGCGGATCTGCTCCACCACCCAGCGGGCCTCGTCCTGCTCGTTGAAGGCGGCATACAGCGTGATCGGCTCGCCGTCGTCGCCGGCGGTCCACAGGTTCTTGCCCAGACGCCCGGTATTGTGGGCAATCAGCGTGTTAGCGGCCTTGAGGATGGTGCCGGTGGAACGGTAGTTCTGCTCCAGGCGGACGATGCTCGGGCTGAAGTCCTCGCGGTAGCGACGCAGATTCTCGACCCGGGCACCGCGCCAGCCGTAGATGGACTGGTCGTCGTCGCCGACCACGAACACGTCGGCATCCGGTGCCGCCAGCAGCTGTAGCCAGCGGTACTGGATGGTGTTGGTGTCCTGGAACTCGTCGACCAGCAGGTGGCGGAAACGGCGGTGGTAATGGGCACGCAGCGTCGGGTTGTCGCGCAGCACCTCCACCGTCCGCAGCAGCAGCTCGGCGAAGTCGACCTGGCCGGCACGCCGGCAGGCCTCCTCGTAAGCGGCGTAGATCTTAACCAGACCGGCGAGGTACGGCTCGGCCGCCATCACATCGTGCGGCCGCTCGCCCTCGTCCTTACGGCCGTTGATGAAGCCCACCACCTGCCGCGGCGGCCAGCGCGCCTCGTCCACCTCCAGCGCCTTCATCAGCCGCCGGACCAGACGCAGCTGGTCGTCGGCATCGAGGATCTGAAAGCTTTGCGGCAGCCCGGCCTCGCGCCAGTGAGAGCGCAGGAAGCGGTGCGCCAGTCCGTGGAAGGTGCCGATCCACATGCCCTCGGCCGGCGCATCGAGCAGCTCTTCGATGCGGCCGCGCATCTCGGCGGCGGCCTTGTTGGTAAAGGTGACGGCCAGGATCGTGAATGGCGAGGCCTGCTCCACGCGCAGCAGCCACGCTACCCGGTGGGTCAGCACCCGGGTCTTGCCGCTGCCAGCGCCGGCCAGCACCAGAATCCGCCCAAGCGGTGCGGTCACCGCCTCGCGCTGGGCATCGTTGAGAGGGTCAATGAGGTCTGAGACGTCCATGGCAGGGCAGTGTAGCAAAGGCGCGGGCCACGGAACCGGACGCCGTCGCAAGGCACTGTCCGGCAAGGGTTGCGAGGAAACCATTGGTCGCGGCTATCGTAACGATTGCATCGCTCAATTGGACAAACCGCCAAGTCGGACTACTGTCCGATATGGTGCGCCCGTAAACGCGCCGTTTGCCATACGAAACAAGGAGGTGGAGCAATGACCCTGAAAGGTTCGAAAACCGAGGAGAATCTCAAGGCGGCGTTCGCCGGCGAATCGCAGGCCAACCGCCGGTACCTGTATTTCGCCCAGAAGGCCGACGTCGAAGGCTACAACGACGTCGCGGCGGTGTTCCGGTCCACCGCCGAGGGCGAAACCGGCCATGCCCACGGCCATCTGGAATATCTCGAGCAATGCGGCGATCCCGCCACCGGCCTGCCGTTCGGCGACACCGTGAGCAACCTCAAGACCGCCATCGCCGGCGAAACCTATGAGTACACCGACATGTACCCGGGGATGGCGAAGACCGCGCGGGAAGAAGGCTTCGACGAGATCGCCGACTGGTTCGAGACCCTGGCCAAGGCCGAGCGCTCGCACGCCAACCGCTTCCAGAAAGCGCTCAACGATCTGGGCAGTCTCGCCTGACCGGGATGGGCCGCTGGCGGCGGCCCGTCTCTTTCACATGAGGTGCGGGCATGTGCTGCCGCCCCAGCAGGATGCCGGAGGTGAGCATGAGCAGCGTGATCAAGCCGCCGCGCGAGGGCAGCCTGGAGGCCCCGACGCGCCATCCGATCGACTGGAAAAGCCCCGACTTCTGGGACGAAGCCGCGCTGGAACGGGAACTGGAGCGGGTATTCGACCTCTGCCACGGCTGTCGCCGCTGCGTAAGCCTGTGCCAGGCCTTCCCCACCCTGTTCGACCTCGTCGACGACAGCCCGACCATGGAGCTGGACGGTGTCGACAAGCAGGATTACCGCAAGGTGGTCGAGCAGTGCTACCTGTGCGACCTCTGCTACCAGACCAAGTGTCCGTACATTCCGCCCCACGAGTGGAACATCGACTTCCCCCACCTGATGCTGCGGGCCAAGGCCGTGGCGTTTCGCAAGGAGGGGGCGCCGCTCTCCGCCAGGCTGCTTTCCAATACCCGCACGGTCGGCCGGCTGGCTTCGATCCCGGTGGTGGTGGAAGCCGTCAATTGGGGCAACCGCAACGGCACGGTACGCAGCCTGCTCGAAAAGACCTTGAGCGTGCACCGTGACGCTCGGGTGCCGGAGTATCACAGCGACACCGCCGATAAACGCATCCCTGAGGACGACGACGGCGCCGCCGCCCAGCCGGCCGGTCCGACCTCCGGCAAGGTTGCCGTCTTCGTTACCTGCTACGGCCGCTACAACCACCCACAGATGGTCGAGGACCTGGTAGCCGTCTACCGCCACAACGGCATCGCCGTGAAACTGATCCGCCACAACCAGTGCTGCGGCATGCCGAAAATGGAACTGGGCGATCTCGACAGCGTCGATCGGTACAAGCAGGCCAACCTGCCTGTGCTGGCAACAGCCGTGCGCGAGGGCTGGGACATCGTCACCCCGATTCCTTCCTGCACGCTGATGCTACGCCAGGAGCTGCCGCTCATGTATCCGGACGATCCCGATGTGCAGGCCGTCAAGGCCGCCATGTTCGATCCCTTCGAGTATCTGATGCACCGCCATACGGCCGGCCTGCTGCGCACCGATTTCCAGCAAGGGCTCGGCAAGGTGGCCTGGCAGGTGGCCTGCCACCAGCGGGTGCAGAACATCGGCCCGAAGACCAGACAGGTGCTGGAACTGGTGCCTGACACGGAAGTGACGGCCATCGAGCGCTGTTCCGGACACGATGGCACCTACGGCGTCAAGCGGGCCAGCTACGCCCATGCCCGCAAGATCGCCAAGCCCGTCGAGAACCGGGTCCGGCAGAGCGAGGCCGCGCACTTCACCAGCGACTGCGTGATGGCCGGTGCCCACATCGCCCACGGCCTGGGTGACGGCACTGCCGCCGAGCATCCGATTTCCCTGCTGCGCAGGGCCTATGGGATCTGAGGCGCCTTTGAGGAACCAGGGACCATGAGCAAACTGCAACGCGCCGATCTGTACTCGCTGGAGAACTATGCCGAGATACGCCCCGCCTTCCGTGCCGAGGTGCTGGCGCACAAGCGGCGGCGAACGGTGCATCTGGGCGAGCATGTCACGCTGCTGTTCGAGGACCGGCTCACCATCCGCTACCAGGTGCAGGAAATGCTGCGGATCGAGCGGATCTTCGAGCCGGCGGCAATCCAGGACGAGCTCGATGCCTACAATCCGCTGATACCGGACGGCAGCAATCTCAAGGCGACCATGCTGATCGAGTACCCGGACGTGGAGCAGCGCCGGCGCGAGCTGGCCCGGCTGGGCGGCATCGAGCACCGGGTCTATGCCCAGGTCGGTGATCTGGCCCGTGACTTTGCCATCGCCGACGAGGATCTTGACCGCAGCGATGACAACAAGACCTCAGCGGTGCATTTTCTGCGCTTCGAGTTCACGGACGCGCAGATCCAGGCCCTGCGCGACGGCGCCGACCTGAGTTTCGGCATCGACGATTCGCGCATGCCGCTCCACGCCCGCGTCTCGAATGACGTGCGCATCGCGCTGATGGCGGACTTTGCCTGAAATCAGCAAGCCGTCAGGGCCCATGCAGGGCGAGGCCGGAATCTCTCGGACGGGCAGCCAGGCATATCCTGCTATGCCTGGCGGAGGTGGTGCCGGATCCTGACAGCTGCGCTAGGCCTGCAGCGCCCGCACCACCTCGAGCTCGCGGATCAGTGCGCCGATCGCCTCCAGCGCCGACTCCCGTGCCGAGCCCTTGCGCCAGTAGAGCGCCATGCGCCGCTCCGGCTGCGGCGCCTCGAAGCTGCGTAGCGCTATCGCGCCGCTGTTCGGCACCGTGGTATTTGCCTCCGCGGCCAAGGCCGGCAGAAACGTGATGCCCGCCCCCGACGCCACCATCTGCCGCAGAGTCTCCAGGCTGGTGGCACGGAATTCGTCCTGATGCCGGATGCCGACCAGATTGCAGATATCCAGCGCCTGATCGCGCAGGCAATGCCCTTCATCGAGCAACAGCACCCGCTGATCGCGCAGGTCGTCCAATGTCAGTTTCGGCTGATGCTGCAGCGGGTGCTCGCTGGGAACGGCGAGCATGAACGGCTCGGCGAACAGCTCCTCGTGGCGCAGGTCGGAGGCGTCGACAGGAATCGCCATCAAGGCGCCGTCGATCTCGCCCCGGCGCAGGCGCTCCACCAGCCGCGCGGTCTGATCCTCATAGAGCAGGGGTTGCAGCCGCGGCAGCTTGCGCCGCAGTTCCGGTACCAGGTGCGGTAGCAGGTACGGCGCGATGGTCGGAATGAAACCCAGCCGGATTTCGCCGGCGAGCGGGTCTCGCGAAGCGCGGCAGAATTCCACCAGGTCGTCGACCTCGTGCAGTACCCGGCGCGCCCTCTCCACGACCTTGGCCCCGACCGCGGTCAACATGACCTGCTTGTTGCTGCGCTCGATGAGCTGTACCCCAAGAAACTCCTCAAGCTTCTTGATTTGCGTGCTCAGAGTCGGCTGACTGACGAAGCAGGCTTCGGCCGCCCGGCCGAAATGTCGCAGCTCGGCCACCGCGACCAAGTAGCGTAGATCTCTTAGGTTCATGCCTCAGATCATACTCTTGGCCGCGGGCTTGGCCATAGCCTCGTTGCCCCTCAAGTGCGCGATCTCCGGTCCGTCGCCGGCCGATATTTGCCCGCGCTGCCTGCTTGTGCTGCCATCGCGGATGGAAGGCAGCACACCTGCGGTCATGGCTGTCCCGCACTGGCTGTGCCAGGCTCTTCAGGTCATACGAGGGAAACACAGCGCATGCCGGCGCCGTTATCAGGTGAAGGCACAACGACAGGAGCGTGTGCCGTTCGGCGTGAACCGATCCGATTCCGCCATCAGGGCGATGGACCCTCCGGGTCGGCTTCCGGGTAGTGCATCTCCCAGCCTGCCGGCGGCTCTGCCAGGTCGGGCGGGTTGCCCGTGGCTCGCGCCCCCGGACTTGCCACGACCTGAACGGTGCTGGCCTGCGGCCCCTTTTCGCCGAGCTCGGGGACGAAACGCACCTCGGTGCCTATCTTGAGCGAATCGAAGCCGTCGTGCAGAACGCTGTTCCGGTGCATGTAGAACTCGCGTCCGTCCAGCGTCTTGATGAAGCCGTAGCCTCCCTCAGCGAACAGCTTGACGATCATTCCATGCGGATGCTCGTCATGCTCCGGCGCCAGTACGACTGCGCGCCGCTCATGGGTGCTGGCCGCACTGCGCAGCTGCTTTTCCATGGCGTCGAATGTCATGCCGATCACGGTACGCAGCTCGACGTGTCGCTCCGCCTTGACCTCCTTCTTCGCCACCAGCTCACGCTTGCGCGGCAGACTCACCTCCACCCTGCAGCGGTAGGGGTTGCCGGTCTGGCGGTTCTGATGTGGACGCTCGACGACGACCCGGCAGGAAATGATTGCGTCGTGAATGTGCTCCAGGCGGCTGATCCGCTCGCGGATGTAACCTTCGTTGTAGGCGGAGTTGTCGATCCCGTGGAAGCTGATCTGCGGGGGCACCTGCATGCGTATCCTCCTTAGTCGAATGGCGGCCCGCAAAGCGGGCCGTCCGTTCCGACATAGGAGTCGCCGGCGGTGTTAGCAAGGCTGGTGAACTATTCCACCGTCACCGATTTCGCGAGGTTGCGTGGCTGATCGACGTCCGTGCCCTTGAGCACGGCGACATGATAGGCCAGCAACTGCAGCGGGATGGTGTAGAGGATAGGCGCTACGATCTCTGCTGCGGCCGGCATGTTGAACACCTCGTAGCCGTCCTCCGAGGCCATGCCCAGCGTCTCGTCGGCGAACACGTACAGTACGCCGCCGCGCGCGCGGACTTCCTGGAGGTTGGACTTCAGCGTCTCGACCAGATCGTCCCGCGGCGCCACCGCCACCACCGGCATGGTGTCGTCGACCAGCGCCAGCGGGCCGTGCTTGAGCTCGCCGGCCGGATAGGCCTCGGCATGGATGTAGGAAATCTCCTTGAGCTTGAGCGCCCCTTCCTGGGCAATCGGGTACTGCACGCCGCGGCCGAGGAACAGAGTGTGGTGCTTGTCGGCGAAGCGCTCGGCCAGGGTTTCGATATGGGACTCAAGCTGCAAGGCCTGCTCGACCAGCCCAGGCACCTGCCGCAACGCCTGCACCAGCTGCTGTTCCGCCGCCTGATCGAGCTTGTGATGGCGGCCGAGAGCCGCCACCAGCAACAGCAGGGCAGTGAGCTGGGTGGTGAAGGCCTTGGTGGAGGCGACCCCGATCTCGGGGCCGGCCCGCGTCATCAGGGTCAGGTCGGATTCGCGCACCAGCGAACTTTCCGGCACGTTGCAGATGGCAAGGCTAGCGCTATAGCCCAGCGACTTCGCCTCCCGCAGCGCGGCCAGGGTATCGGCGGTCTCGCCCGACTGGGAAATGGTCACAAACAGCGTGTCAGGGCTGACCACATGTGGCCGGTACCGGAATTCGCTGGCGACCTCGACGTCGCAGGGCAGTCCGGCATAGGTTTCGAACCAGTAGCGGGCCACGGAGCCGGCATGGTAGCTGGTACCGCAGGCGACGATCTGCACACGCTTGATGGTCTGGAACAGCTGCGCGGCCTTGGGCCCGAACGCCGCCTCCAGCACCCGGTCCTCGCCCAGGCGGGCCTCAAGGGTCTCGGCGATGGCGCGTGGCTGCTCGTGGATTTCCTTCAGCATGAAGTGACGGTACGGCCCGCGGTCGGCGGCATCGGCCGTCAATTCCGAGGTCCGCACCGCGCGCTCGACGCCGCTGCCCGAACGGTCGTATATCGCCAGCGATTCACGGCGGATATCGGCGATATCCCCCTCCTCCAGGAAGATGAAGCGCTGCGTCACCGGCAGCAGGGCAAATACGTCGGAGGCGATGAAGTGCTCGCCGAGGCCGATCCCGATCACCAGCGGGCTGCCTTTGCGTGCGGCAACCAGCCGGCCTGGCTCGCGGCTGCAGACCACCCCCAGGGCATACGCCCCGTCCAGTTCGGCCACGGCGGCCTGCACCGCCGCCAGCAGGTCGTGGGTACGCTCGTAGTGGGCGTGAATCAGGTGGCAGGCGACCTCGGTATCGGTCTCCGACTCGAACTGGTAGCCAAGCGTCCGCAGCCGCTCGCGCAGGGCCTCGTAGTTCTCGATGATGCCGTTGTGGACGATGGCGACCTCGTCGCGCGAGACATGTGGATGCGCGTTGCGATCGCTGGGAGCGCCGTGGGTCGCCCAGCGGGTGTGGGCAATACCGCAGCGGCCGCTGGCGGGATTGGCGGCAAGCGCCTCCTGCAAGCGGGCCACCTTGCCGGTGGTGCGGACTCGCCTTAGAAGGCCTGTTTCGTCTTGCAGCACCAGCCCGGCCGAATCATAGCCCCGGTATTCGAGGCGCTTGAGCCCCTCGAGCAGGATGGGAGTGACGTCGCGTTCCGCCGCTGCGCCAACGATGCCGCACATGGTCGTGTTTCCTGTTGTTGCCGTTTGCTCGGGAGCATAGGCCGGATCCGCATTCCGGTTCCGGCCCCTGTCCACAAACTCAATCGCTCTGTTGCTTCTTCGGCCGCTTCCAGGCCGGGATCGTTTTCTGCGGCGCCCGTGTCAGCGTCAGCTGCTCGGCCGGGGCGTCGCGGCTGATCGTGGAGCCGGCGCCGATGGTGGCGCCGGCGCCGATGGTTACCGGCGCCACCAGGTTGGTGCCGGAACCGATGAACGCATGATCGCCGACCACTGTACGGTGTTTATTGGCGCCATCGTAGTTGCAGGTGATGGTGCCGGCGCCGATATTGACCGCGCAGCCGATATCGGCATCACCGATGTAGCTCAGGTGGTTGACCTTGGCCCCTTCGCGCAGCAGCGCCTGTTTGATCTCGACGAAGTTGCCGACCTTGGTCTTCGCCTGCAGTTCGCTGCCCGGCCGCAGGCGCGCAAACGGCCCGACCGTGCTGCCGGCGCCAATGCGGGCGCCCTCGATGACGGAGTTGGCTTCGATGCTGGCATCACTGCCGATCTCGGCGTCCCGGATCACGCAGTTCGGCCCAATCTTCACCCGCTCCCCGAGCACCACGCGCCCGCTCAGGACCACGTTGATATCGATCGAACAGTCCTGGCCGAACTGCAGCTCGCCACGCAGGTCGAAACGAGCCGGATCGGCAAGGCTCAGGCCTGCCCGCATCAGTTCTTCCGCCTGCCGCTGCTGCAGCACCCGCTCCAGTGCCGCAAGCTGCATCCGGTCGTTGACGCCGGCCACCTCATTGGGATCGACCACCATCGTGGCGCGCACTGGACACCCTTCCTCCACCGCCATCGCCACGATATCGGTCAGGTAGTACTCGCCCTGGGCATTGTCGTTGCGGAGCGCCGCAAGCCAGCGCCGCAGCAGGGACGCTGGCGCGGCCAGCAGGCCGGTATTGCATTCGCGAATGGCCAGCTGTTCCGCGTTCGCATCCTTCTGCTCGACGATGCTGCGCACCGCCCCGCCCCGGTCTCGGACGATGCGGCCATAGCCGGTCGGGTCGGCGAGCTCCACCGTCAACAGCGCCAGGGCGCCGCTGGCGGCATCGTCGACCAGACGGCGCAGGGTCGCCGGCCGGATCAGCGGAACGTCGCCGTACAGAACCAGCACCAGATGGTCGTCAGGGACATCCGGCAGCGCCTGGGCCACGGCATGCCCGGTCCCCAGCTGACGCTCCTGCAGAACCCAGCGCAGCCCTTCCGCCCGAACCGTCTGCCGCACCAGTTCGGCGCCATGGCCATGGACGACGGCCACGGAAGCCGGCGCCAGCTGCGCGGCAGCATCGATCACGCGCGCCAGCATGGGGCGGCCGCCCAGGGGATGAAGCACCTTGGGTAGGGCGGAACGCATGCGGGTGCCCTGACCAGCGGCAAGTATGACAACCGTCAGTTTCATGTCGTTGTTGCTTGTGTCAAGAAAAAGGGCCGCAGTCACGGCAGCGACTTACGGCCCTTGTAAGGTTGCGCTGTAGCGGATCCTTTTCAAGATCCGCTACCGCATCAGCGGTTGAGGTGCTTGCGCAGGTTCTGGATCGCCCGCAGCTGCGCCACGGCGGCGGCCAGCTCCGCCTGCGCCTTGGCGTAGTCGAGGTCGGCCTTGCGATCGCTCAGCGCCTTTTCAGCCCGTTGCTTGGCTTCCAGCGCCGCCGCCTCGTCCAGGTCCTTGGCGCGGGCGGCGGTATCGGCGAGTACCGTCACCACGTTCGGCTGCACTTCCAGCATGCCGCCGGATACGTAGAAGAACTGCTCTTCTCCGCCCTCGACCTTGACCCGCACCTCGCCCGGCTGCAGCTGCACCAGCATGGGCTGGTGGCGCGGCAGGATGCCGAGCTCGCCGTGCGCCGCGCGGGCGGCCACGAACTCAACCGTGCCGGAGAAGATCGACTGCTCCGCGCTCACAATATCCAGATGCATCGTCGTGGCCATGTTCCCCGCCTCGCCAGCTTAGAGCTTGCTGGCCTTCTCGACCGCCTCGTCAATGGTGCCGACCATGTAGAACGCCTGCTCCGGCAGGTGATCGTACTCGCCGTCGACAATCCCCTTGAAGCCGCGGATGGTCTCCTTCAGCGGCACGTACTTGCCCGGCGAACCGGTGAACACTTCCGCCACGTGGAACGGCTGCGACAGGAAGCGCTGGATCTTGCGGGCCCGGGCCACGATCAGCTTGTCTTCCTCGGACAGCTCGTCCATGCCGAGGATGGCGATGATGTCCCGCAGCTCCTTGTAGCGCTGCAGGGTGTTCTGCACCGCACGGGCCACGTTGTAGTGCTCCTCGCCGATC
>JAJUFY010000411.1 GCA_029263635.1 Ectothiorhodospiraceae bacterium
CTGCTGCAGACCCTGCGGCTCGGCAGTTAAACAGGAGGCGGTGCATGGTCAATCTGAATTCAGTGGCGGCCGCCGGCAATGCCGGGCAGACCGCCAGCTCACGCAATTCGCTAGGCCAGGAAGACTTTCTCAAGCTGATGCTGGCCCAGCTGCGGAACCAGGATCCGTTCTCGCCGATGGAGAGCGGCGAACAGCTGACGCAGATCGCCCAGTTCACGGCGGCCACCGGCATCCAGGAAATGCAGAAGAGTTTCGAGCGCTTCTCGCAGAACTCGGCCACCCAACAGGCCTTGCAGGCCGCTTCCCTGGTCGGCCGCACGGTGCTGGTGGAAAGCGATACTGCCTATCTGTCGAGCGACGGATCTTTGACAGCGACGCTGGATGTGCCGATGCGGCTCAACAACTGCCAGGTCGCGATTTACGCCGAGAGCGGCGAGCTGGTCCGCGAAATCGGGCTCGGCGCGCTCGAGCCGGGGCAGGTGGAGTTCAGCTGGGATGGCACCGACAGCAAGGGCAATCCGCTGCCGCCCGGCCGTTATCACATCGCGGCCAGTACCACTGTCGACGGTCAGGACTGGCTCCTGACCACCTATACCAGCGCCGAGGTGCAGGGCGTCACGCTCGGAGTCGGCGGCGCTGCCCCAACGCTTACGCTCGCTGATATCGGCGAGGTCAGCCTGTCTTCCGTCACCCGCATCCGCTAGGAGGAGCAGCATATGAGTTTCGGTACCGCTTTGACTGGGCTGAATGCCGCCAAATCCGACCTGGAGGTCATCAGCAACAACCTCGCGAACAGCCAGACGGTCGGTTTCAAGGCCTCCCGCGCTGAGTTCGCCGACATGTTCTCGATCAGCCGCAACGGCCTGCCGCGGCTGGCCATTGGCCAGGGCGTGCGGCTGGCCGCCGTTACCCGGCAGTTCAGCCAGGGTCAGCTCGACCACACCGGCAACGTGCTGGATCTCGGTATCCGCGGCAATGGCTTCTTCCGGCTGAACGACAACGGCACCATGGTGTACAGCCGCGCCGGCGCGTTCCAGCTGGACCAGGACGGCTATATCGTCGATGCCCACGGCCGGCGCCTCACCGGCTATGCCGCCAACCGGCCCAACGTGCTGACCGATCTGCAGGTTGCCATCGGCGATGTGCCGGCGAAGCAGACCAACTCGATGACCATGATCGCCAACCTCCAGGCGGGTTCCGAGCCGCCCACCGGGCCTGCTTTCCCGGCCGGTCAGCAAGCCAACTTCGACCCCGATCCGGAAAGCTATAACTACTCGACGTCGACCACCGTCTACGACTCGCTGGGCAAGGCTCATTTGATGACTTTCTATTTCATCAAGAATGACCCGGCCGCGGATCCCGCTGGCAGCGCGCAGTGGACGGTGCGGGCGCAGGTTGGGGACACCCTGCTGGCCGAGAGCTATACGCTGGACTTTTCCGACGTGACCGGGGCGCTGCAGGGCGGCCCGGCCAATTTCGACTTCGACCTCACCGGCGTCATTGCCCGCGACACCTCCGACGACAACACGCCGGAGATCACCGTCGACATGTCGAAGCTCTCGCAGTTCGGCACGCCGTCCGGCGTCACCAAGCTGTCGCCGGACGGTTACCCGCCGGGCCAGTACGCAGGTCTGGGCATCGAGACCGACGGCGTCATCTACGCCTTCTACTCGAATGGCCAGACGCTGGTGCTCGGGCAGCTGGCGCTGGCGGAATTCCCCAGCCCGCAGAACCTGCAGCCGATCGGCGATACCGCCTGGATGGAAACCTACGCTTCCGGCACCCCGCTGATCGATGTGCCGCACACCTCGGTGATGGGCGAGATCCAGTCCGGCTCGCTGGAGATGTCGAACGTCGATGTCAGCCACCAGCTGGTGGAGATGATCACGGCGCAGCGCGCCTACCAGGCCAATGCCAAGATGATCTCCACCCAGGA
>JAJUFY010000224.1 GCA_029263635.1 Ectothiorhodospiraceae bacterium
AAAGAAACGGCGGACGGCCGAGAGCAGCGCCGCCCGCCTTCGCAGGTTCTCCAGGCTGGCCGTCGGCCGCCAGGGTGCGTCCATTACTCCTTGACGCGGGAGACGTATTCGCCGGTGCGGGTATCGACTCGGATTACCTCGCCTTCCGGCACGAACAGCGGCACGCGCACCACCGCGCCGGTCTCCAGCTTGGCCGGCTTGCCGCCGCCGCCGCTGGTATCGCCGCGGACGCCGGGATCGGTCTCGACGATCTTGAGGTTGACGAAGTTGGGCGGCGTGACGCTCAGCGGCTCGCCGTTGTAGAGCGTGACGGTGCAGACGTCCTGTTCCTTGATCCACTGCACGGCATCTTCCATCGCCGCCTTGCCGGCACCGACCTGCTCGTAGGTGTTCGGATCCATGAAGTACCACTGGTCGCCGTCGTTGTAGAGATACTGCATCTCCACTTCCAGCACGTCGGCGCCCTCGACCGTTTCGCCCGACTTGAAGGTGCGGTCGAGCACTCGGCCGGTCTTGAGGTTGCGGACCTTGACGCGGTTGAAGGCCTGTCCCTTGCCGGGCTTGACGAACTCGTTCTCCACGATGGCGTACGGATCGCCGTCCAGCATGATCTTCAGGCCGGCCTTGAATTCGTTGGTACTGTACGTCGCCATAGAAACCCTCGATACGTTGCGCCAATGAACCGCGAGAGCGCGCATCCTAACAAAAGGCTAGCCGTTAGAATATACAGCCCATTCTCCCCCATCGACCGGATGTCTCGCCCATGCCCGCTGCAACGCCCGTTTCCAACACCGATTCCCCCCGCTGGCAGCGGGAGCTGGCCGAGGCAGTGCGTGACCCGGCCGAACTGCTCGCCCTGCTCGACCTCGACCCCGCGCTGCTGCCGGCAGCGCGGGCGGCCGCCGCGCAGTTCCCGCTGCGGGTGCCCCGCGGCTTCGTTGCCCGCATGCGTCCCGGCGACCCGCACGACCCGCTTCTGAGGCAGGTACTGCCGCTGTACGAGGAACTGCGCACTGCGGACGGTTTCGTCGCCGATCCGGTCGGCGATCTGCAGGCCATGGCCGGGCACGGCGTGCTGCACAAATACCATGGCCGGGTGCTGCTGGTCGCCACCGGCGCCTGTGCCGTGCATTGCCGGTACTGCTTCCGGCGGCACTTTCCGTATGCCGAGGCCAATGCCGCAGCCGGCCAGTGGGAGGCTGCGCTGCGCTACATCGGCAGCCGGCCGGAGATCAGCGAGGTGATCCTCAGCGGCGGCGATCCGCTGGTGCTCAACGACCGCCGGCTCTCGGAGCTCGCCCACGCCCTGGCCGACATCCCGCACCTGCGCCGGCTGCGCATCCACAGCCGGTTGCCGATCGTGCTGCCGAGCCGGGTGGACGAGCGCCTGCTCGACTGGCTCGCCGGCACCCGGCTCAGCCCGGTGCTGGTGGTGCACGCCAACCACCCGCATGAGCTGGATGCCGAGGTGGCCGACGCCGCGGCCCGGCTGCGCGCGCGCGGCGTCACCCTGCTCAACCAGACGGTGCTGCTGGCCGGCGTCAACGACGACCCCGAGGTGCTGATCGCGCTGTCCGAACGGCTGTTCGAATGCGGCATCCAGCCCTATTACCTGCACGCGCTGGACCGGGTGCAGGGCGCCGGCCACTTCCAGGCCGACGCCGAGCTGCCGGCACTGATGCAGGCGCTCCGGGCCCGGCTGCCGGGTTATCTGGTGCCACGGCCGGTACGGGAGGAGCCGGGGCAGCCGGCCAAGACGCCATTGCCTTACTGATGCCCCCGCCGGCCCGGCCTGCAGCCAGGCGCGCGGCCCCGGGCAAAGACAAAGGCCGGCGGAGCCGGCCTTCACGGGAGCGCAAGGTCTGGGTTCAGATGCGCGCCTGCCGCAGCGCGGCGATACGTTCCTCCAGCGGCGGGTGCGACATGAACAGCCTGCTCAGGCCGCGCTTGCCCGGCGTGATGCCGAAGGCCTGCACCTGCTCCGGCAGATGGCTCTGGCCGTACGAGAGCTGCAGCCGCTGCAGCGCGGCGATCATCTTGTCGCGGCCGGCCAGGCGCGCACCGCCGGCGTCGGCGCGGAACTCGCGGTAGCGCGAGAACCACATGACGATGATGGACGCCAGCAGGCCGAAGATGATCTCCAGCACCATCACCGTCACGAAGTAGCCGATGCCGTAGCCGCCGTACTCGTCGTCGTCGCGGCGGAATATGGCACGGTCGATGAAGCCGCCGACCACCCGCGCCAGGAAGATCACGAAGGTGTTGAGCACGCCCTGGATCAGGGTCAGGGTCACCATATCGCCGTTGGCCACGTGGCTGACCTCATGGCCGAGCACGGCCTCCGCCTCGTCGCGGCTCATGGCACGCAGCAGCCCGGTGCTGACCGCCACCAGCGCATTGTTCTTGTTCATGCCGGTGGCAAAGGCGTTGATCTCCGGCGAATCGTAGATGGCCACCTCGGGCATGCCGATGCCGGCCTGCCGCGCCTGCCGGCGCACCGTCTCCACCAGCCACTGCTCGGTGGCGTCCCGTGGCTGCTCGATCACCCGGGCGCCGGTGAAGCGCTTGGCGGTCCACTTCGACATCGCCAGCGAGATGAAGGCACCGCCCATGCCGAACACCGCCGCGAACACCAGCAGCCCGCCGGTCGGCGGCAGCTGGATGCCCTGCGCGGCGAGAATCCCCCTGACTACGTTCAGCACGATGCCCAGCAGCACCAGGACCGCCAGGTTGGTCGCCAGGAACAGAACGATACGTTTCATCGCAAGAACAGCTCCATTCGTATGTTTTCTCGAGCCGTCCGGTTAGAACCGGTCGGTTGTGAAAAAGTTCGCACGACGGTTCTGCCGGCCCGCGCCGCGGACCGTGAACCGCCGCCGGCCGGCTAGTCCTCGACCCTGATCCTGTCCACCCGCTGAAAGCCGCGCGGCAGCAGCCCGCCGCGACGGCCGCGCTCGCCCAGATAGGCGTTCAGATCGCCCGGCTTCAGCGTCAGCGTCCGCTTGCCGGCCTGCAGCACGACACTGCCGCCGTCAGGCAGGCTGACCACGCCCGCCACGACCTCGTCACGGGCCTTCAGCCGCTCGGCCGGGATCTGGATGATCTTGTTGCCCTTGCCGCGCGGCAGCTGCGGCAGCTCCTTGACCGGGAAGGCAAGCAGATGCCCCTGGCTGGTGACCGCCACCAGCCGGTCGGTGTCCAGATTGTGCACACGGGCCGGTTTCAGCAGCCGGGCCCCGGCCGGCAGAGTGACCATGACCTTGCCGGCCCGCGGCTTGGCATAGAGGTCTTCCAGCCGGACGATGAAGCCGTAGCCGGCGTCGGAGGCCAGGACGTACAGCTGCTGCGGATCGCCGCTCAGCACCGCCTCGAAGCTGGCGCCGGGCGGCGGCTGCAGGCGGCCGGTGAGGGGCTCGCCCTGGCCGCGGGCCGAAGGCAGGCTGTGGGCAGCCAGCGAGTAGCTGCGCCCGGTCGAATCCAGGAACACCGCGAGCTGGTTGGAGCGGCCATGGGCGGCGTCGAGGAAGCGGTCGCCGGCCCGGTACGAGAGGCCTTCGACGTCGACGTCATGTCCCTTGGCGGCACGCGCCCAGCCCTTCTCGGACAGCACCACCGTGACCGGTTCGCTGGGCATGAGGTCGGCTTCCGACAGGGCCCGGGCGGCTTCCCGCTCGACGATCGGCGAGCGGCGGTCGTCGCCGTACTTCTTGGCGTCTTCCTCGATCTCCTTGCGGATCAGCGTGCTGAGCTTCTTCGGATCGTCCAGCGTCGCCCGCAGCATATCCCGCTCGCGCTCCAGCTCGCCCTGCTCGCCGCGGATCTTCATCTCCTCGAGCTTGGCCAGGTGGCGCAGCTTCAGCTCGAGGATGGCCTCGGCCTGGGTCTCGGTCAGCCCGAAGCGCTGCATCAGCACCGGCTTGGGCTCGTCCTCGCCGCGGATGATGGCGATCACCTCGTCGATATTGAGATAGGCGATCAGCAGGCCTTCGAGGATGTGCAGCCGCGCCTCCACCTTCTCCAGCCGCCAGGAGAGGCGGCGGCGCACGGTACGGGTGCGGAACTCCAGCCACTCGGTGAGGATCTCGCGCAGGTTGCGGACCCGCGGCCGGCCGTCCAGGCCGATCATGTTGAGATTGACCCGGTAGGTCTTCTCCAGGTCGGTGGTGGCGAACAGGTGATTCATCAGCTCTTCGACGTCGACCCGGTTCGAGCGCGGCACGATCACCAGCCGCACCGGGTTCTCGTGGTCGGACTCGTCGCGCAGGTCCTCCACCATCGGCAGCTTCTT
>JAJUFY010000276.1 GCA_029263635.1 Ectothiorhodospiraceae bacterium
AATCGTTGCGCAGCCATCGCCCGAGCGGCTAGACGAGAGCCAGCTCGCCACGTCGTCCCCGGCCAGCGCCAGGTCCGCCATTTCCCGCGCCACCGCCCAGTGAAGCAACGCCTCGAGGTCCATCGCGCGCCGCGTATCCACCACCGTCAGCATCACGCTCATCTCCCTGCCTTCTCCCTGCCCTGGCATGCCCCGGCGGCCCCGCGCTGCTGGGGCAGCCTGAAAGCCGCAGAAATCCTCTCCCTGCCCCAACTGCCCCACCTGCCCCAGCAGATCTGTGTGTTCGCATGCACGCCCGCGCACACGCCCGCATGACGGAGGGGCCGCGCGCGCCGGGGCACCCGGGGCAGGCCGCAGAATCCCTCGCTCTCTGCTGGGACAGGTGCTGGGGCAGTGCTGGGGCAGCCGGGGCAGCGGTGGGCGCAGGGGTCCCGTCACGGCGCGCCCTCCCCGTCTTCCGCCTCGCCCCAGTCGATCGGCTGGCCCAGGAGGCCCGCGAAGTGCCGCCGCGCCTCGGCAAGGTCCGGCAGCTCATAGCCCCACACCCGCCGCTGCTGGTCGTTGCCGTGCTGGTCGCGCACCGGCACGCCCTCGCTGTCGACCACCGTCGTCCAGGACTTCACCCGCCGGCATCCCTCCGGCAGCAGCCGGCGCAGCGAGATCCCGAACTGCGCGTCGGTCTGCCGTCGCCGCACCCCCAGCCGCTCCGCATAGGCGCAGTAGGCTCCGTAGAGCGAGGCGGCCGGCACCCAGTTCGGCCAGTGCTGATGGGGCACTGTCGGCGTCCCGTCCCGCAGCCTGTCGAGCCACCAGGCCTGCACCGGGTCCAAGCTCGCGAATTTCTGCTCGAGCAGCGCGCTCGTGCGTGGGATCGTCCGCAGGTCCACGGCATCCAGGTCGAAGGCGAGCAGGTAGGCGAGCAGATGCTCGAAGCCGCCCTGCTCCAGCTCCTCCCACATCTTCGCGAAGTAGGCCTTGTCCTGCATCGCGCCGTCGCCGACGTCGAGCACGGCGAAGCGCCGCTCCTCCATCCCGGCCGGTACCACCCAGTCGTTGTTCGAGGTGACCATCAGTCGGATCAGGTTGCGCACCGGCACCGGGTCGACGCCCTTGCGCTCGATGAAGTGCGTCTTGCTGGTGACCAGACCCTTCAGCTTGCCTTCGGCCGTCTTGTCCCCAGCCCAGAACCCCTCGTCGCATTGGAGCAGCAGGGTCGAAGCCAGGTGGGCGTTGAACTGCCCCACCAGGTAGCGCGGATCGTCGACCAGGGCGAAGTGCGTCGCCAGCGGACGCCCGAAAACCTCCCCGATCGTGGTCTTCCCGGTCCCCTGCCGCCCGCGCAGCACCAGCGCCGTGCCGAGCCGCTCGGTGGGCCGCTGATAGAGGTGCGCGAACCAGCCGTAGATCCACTGCTGCAGCCTGGCATCCCCGCCGCAGACGTTGTCCAGCAGATGCCCGTCGAAGGTCGCGAAGCTGGCCTTGTGGTCCTCGGGATTGGCGAGCGGCCGCGCCGGCTCGATTCCCCACCCGCGCCACAGGTTGTAGACGTCCGGCGGCGCCCCAGCGGGCGCGAAATCCACCCCGCGATATTGCCGTCGGCGCGGGTGCTCCAGCCAGATGTCGCCGAGCGCCTTCGGCTCCCCGTCGACCAGGTGCTTCTCGTTGCCCCACCAGAGCCGGAAGGCATGCACGCTGAGAAAGCGGATCTCGACCCCGCCCGCCGGCCCACCTGCCGCGCTGCCCAGCGCGCCCGGCAGCGGCTCTTCCTCCTCGAGGACCATCACCTTGTCGCCGACCTTCACCAAGCCATGGCGTTGGTTCAGCCGCTCGACCGCCTCCTCCGCCGACTGGGACCAGCCGCGCGGCTTGGGCTTGCGCTTGCGGCCACTTCCGCCCCCAGAGGGAGGGGAAGCGCGCGCGCCGGGAACCTCATCTACAACACCTTCGCTCACGCAACCCTCTCCCGCCTCTCCTTGAACCAGTCGCACCAGTCCTGCCCCGCCGGCGCCCGCACCGTCTCCGCGCGGACCCCCATGGCGCCGGCCCGCTTGATCGCCCGCTCGTAGAGCGCGTCCGACAGCGCCCGGTCCTTCGTGTCGTGATCCTCGATCAGCAGCCATCGCCGGCACTCGGGCGGCAGCGCCATTGCCCGCGCCTCGCTCCCCGGCAACGGATCCAGCAGCAGCCAGCGCTGCTGGCCCCGGTGGTCATAGGGCTCGGTCGGGTGCAGCCAGCGCTCTCCCTCGGGGTCGCCCGGCCCCGCCAGGTTGCCCCGGCTGATGCCGACCCAAGCACCCATCGCAGCCTCCGCCCCCTGGTCCATCAGCCAGGCGAGCGTCGTCTCGATCCCCTCGCCGCTGCCCATCACCGCGCGGCCGGCTGTCAGGCGGATTGCGCCGCCCGCGGCCGTGCCGCGGATCTTCTTGGCCGGCAGTGCCTTGCCGTCCGCCGGATCGCGCCAGTCGCGCTTGCCCAGGCTGCGCGGATCGATCCAGGTCTGATGCACGCCGATCACCCGACGATCCGGCCCCTGGATGGCCGCGACCAAGGCGGGGCCGCGTCCGACCAGCCGCGGCCTGCCCTGCCGCTCTGGCGGCGCCCAGTAGGCTAGATCCGGGTGGTAGCGCAGGCTGGGCGGCAGACCGCCGAGCGCCTCGAAGTCGCGCGCCTGGAGCCCAAGGCGCCGCGCCAGGTAGAGCTCCGCCAGCGTGCCCTTGATCGGCCGCGCCGCCCGCCAGATCGCGAGCGCCCGCTGCAGCTGCTCCTGTGCCCCGGCAGAGGGAGGGGGCGCCGCGCGCGGAGCCGCCCTCTCCCCGCGCCCCAGCTCCACCGCCTGGCGCCGGCCCCCGAGGATCTCCATCGCTTCGACGAAGGAACAGCCTTCCACCGCCATCACGAAGTCGATCACGTCCCCATGGGCGCTGCAGCCGAAGCAGTGATAGAAGGCCCTCTGCGCGCCCGCCGGCACCACAGTGAACGACGGCGTTTTCTCGCTGTGAAAGGGGCAGAGCCCCAGCCACTCGCGCCCGCGCCGCTGCAGCTTGACCTGGCGGCTGACGATCTCCTCGAGCGGCGTCTCCAGGCGGATCCGCTCGATCTCCTGCGGCCCGAAGCGCCGCTGAGGGCCCTGCCGATCGCTCATGAGCCACCACCCCAGCGGCCGTCATCCGCCATGAGGAGCACCACGGCGGCCAGCGCCAAGCGCACCGCCAGGAGCAGGCCCAGGAGGCCGATCAGCACGATCAGAGGCCCGGTCATGCCGCCGGCTCCGGCTGGTCATAGTCGCCAAGCCGCTCGAGCCGCTTGCGGCGGCGTTCGTCCCTGTCCCGGATGGCGCTGTCCGCGTTGGGGTGGACGGCCACGCCTCTCCAACCGTGCGCGGTCAT
>JAJUFY010000138.1 GCA_029263635.1 Ectothiorhodospiraceae bacterium
CTGCTGCAGGGCGTGCCGTTCTCCTTCGACGACAGCCTGCGGGTGAGCTATGCCGGCACTGTCTTCGGGCAGCTCAACCCCTACGGCCTGCTGGCGGGCCTGGTGAGCCGGTCGATGATGGTGCTGCCGGGGGCGGTGTTCCTGCAGCTCAAGACCACCGGCGAGATCCGCGCGCGGGCGCAGCGCTGGGTCGGTCATGCGGCGCTGGCGCTGTGCGCGACCTTTGCGGCGGCCGGTGTCTGGGTGGCGACCGGCATCGAGGGCTACCGGATGGTGAGCTTTGCCGGCACCGAGGCGGCCTCGAACCCGGTGACGAAGGAGGTGGTGCGCGAGGCGGGCGCCTGGCTGGCCAATTTCGCCGCTTATCCGGTGCTGTGGCTGATCCCGGTGTTCGCCTTCGTCGGTGCCCTGGGTGCCTGGCGCCTGACCGCCGCCGGGCGGGCGGGGCTGGCCTTCATCGCCAGCTCGACGGCGCTGGCCTGCGTGGTGCTGACCGCCGGCGTGGCCATGTTCCCGTTCCTGATGCCGTCCAGCCTGGAGCCCAGCCACAGCTTGACCATGTGGGATGCCACCTCCAGCCTGTTAACGCTGCGCTGGATGTTCTGGATGGTGCTGCTGTTCCTGCCGCTGATCATCGCCTACACCAGCTGGGTCTATCGGGTAATGCGCGGACCGGTGACGGTTGCCGACGTGCGCGAGCGCTCCAGCTCGCTCTACTGAAGAGGAGGATCGCGCAATGTGGTACTTCGCTTGGATACTCGGTGTGCTGCTGGCCTGCACGGCCGGCATCCTCAACGCCATGTGGCTGGAGTTCCAGGGCTACCCGAACGAAGCGGATAGCGGCGAGTAGCGCTGCCGGTGGCGCAGGAGGCAGACAGGCCGGAGCTGTGGCTCCGGCAGCAGGCGGCGGCAGGCGGGCGGTGGTCCCGGCTCGCCGTCGCCGCCGGGCTGCTGGCAGCCGCCGCGACCGTCGCCCTGTATGCGCAGCTGGCAGCCATCATTGCCGCCTGGGTCGAGGGCGGGACGCCGTCGGCCTGGTCGCTGCTGTACCTGGTGCCGCTGCTGGTCCTGCTGCGCAGCGTGCTGCAGGCCGGCAAGGACTGGGCCGGGGCCCGGGCCGGGCTGGCGGTTCGGCAGCGGCTGCGGCGGCGCCTGCTCACGCAGCTGGCGGCGCTGGGGCCGCTGCGGGCCGGGGTCGGCAGCGACGGCGAGCTCTCCACCACGGTGCTGGAGCAGGTCGACGCGCTCAACGACTACTATGCCCGCTACCGCCCGCAGACCCTGCTGGCGGCGCTGATCCCTCTCATGATCGCCCTGGCAGTGGCGCCGCGCAGCTGGCTGGCGGCGGTCGTCCTGCTGGTGACCGCGCCGCTGATCCCGCTGTTCATGGTGCTGGTGGGCAAAGGCGCGGCGGCGGCCAGCGAGCGGCAGGTGGTCGCGCTGGGGGTGATGGGCGGACGCTTTCTCGATCTGTTGCGCGGCGCCTCGACCCTGCGACTGCTCGGCCGCGGCGAGACCGGCACGCGCTGGATCGAGCACGCCTCCGAGGAGTATCGCAAGCGCACCATGGGCGTGCTGCGGCTCGCCTTTCTGTCGTCGGCGGTGCTGGAACTGTTCGCCTCCATCGCCATCGCCATGGTCGCCGTCTACCTCGGCCTCTCCCTGCTCGGCTGGTTCCATTGGGGGCACTACGGCGTGCCCATGCAGCTCGAGCACGCCCTGTTCATCCTGATGCTGGCGCCGGAATACTACGCGCCGCTGCGCCAGCTCGGCGCCGAGTATCACGCCCGGGCGCAGGCGATCGGCGCCGCCCAGGCCATTGCCCGGCTGGAGGCGGCTGACAGCACCATTGGCCGGCCCCTGCAGAGCGGCCGCCTGCGGGCACGGCCGGATGGTATTCACCTGGCCTTCGAGCACGTCACGCTGCGCTACCCGGATGGCCGTCTCGGTGTCGAGGATGTGTCTTTTGAGCTCGCACCCGGCGAGCGGCTGGCACTGGTGGGCGAGAGCGGCTCCGGCAAGTCCAGCTTGCTCAGCCTAGTGCTCGGTTTTGCGCTGCCCAGCGAAGGTCGGATCCTGGTCAACGGCGTCGATCTGGCAACGCTGGAGCGTAGTCAGTGGTGGCGCTTTCTCGCCTGGATGGGGCAGCGGCCGGAATGGTTTCGCGCCAGCCTGCGCGAGAATCTGACTCTGGGCGAACCGGCATCCGACGGCCAGCTGCAGGCCGTGCTCAAGCAGGCAGGCCTGGAGGACCTGCTGGCAGCACTGCCCGAGGGCCTGGACACGCCGCTGGGAGAAGCCGGCCGGGGCCTGTCAGGCGGCCAGTTGCAGCGTCTGGCGCTGGCGCGGGCGCTGCTGCGGGAAGCGCCGCTGTGGCTGCTGGACGAGCCGACCGCTCAGCTCGACACTGAGACCAGCACTGCGCTGCGGACGGCGCTGGCGGAGGCCAGCCGCGGCCGCAGCGTGCTGCTGGCAACCCACGACCGTAAGCATCTGGACTGGATGGACCGGGTGCTGGTGCTCAGCCGGGGCCGGCTGGTGGAGCAGGGAGCGCCGGCGGCCCTGCTTGCCTGTCCGGACAGCCGGTTGCGACAGCTCTTTCGCGAGCTGGAGGACTGATGGCGATGTCCCGGCAGCCACTGATCGCATTCTGGCAACAGCTCTGGCGCTGGCGGCTACGGTTCGGGCTCGGCCTGCTGCTGGGGCTGGTGACCTTGCTCGCCGCGCTGACGCTGCTGGCACTGTCGGGGTGGTTCATCAGCGCCGCCGCCCTGGCCGGGCTCAGTGCGGTGGCGGCCGCGCAGTTCGATATCTTCCGGCCGGGGGCACTGATCCGTGCCAGCGCGGTGCTGCGCACCGCCGGCCGCTACGGCGAGCGGCTGGCCTCGCACGATGCCGTGCTGCGCCTGCTGAGCGGCCTGCGCAGCCAGAGCTACCGCCGGCTGCTGCCCCGGCTGCCGCTGCCGCGCCTGGGCAGCGGCGAGCTGCTGGAGCGGGTGGTGGCCGACATCGATACCCTCGACGAACTGCCGCTGCGGCTGCTGGCGCCGGTGGTGTGGGCTGCCCTGGTGCTGCTGGCGGTGCTCGGTCTGCTGTACTGGCAGTCGCCGGCGCTGATGCTGCGCGCGTTGCCCTGGCTGCTGCTGGGCGCGCTGGTGCTGCCGCTGGTCCTGGCGCGTGTGGCCGGCCATCTCGGCCGCCGCCAGCGGCGGCTGGCCGGCGAGCGGCGCGAAGCGCTGGTGGAAGCCCTGCAGGGCATGATCAGCCTGCATCTGCACGGCGCCTGGCAGCGCCGTCAGCAGGCACTGGAAGCTGTCGATCGGGAAGTGATGGACGCGCAGTTCCGCCAGGCGCTGGCGGCGGCGCTGGGGCAGGCGGTGCTGGTGGCGCTGCTGGGGGGAGCGGCCTGGAGCATCCTCCGCGGCGGATTAAGTCTGGTGCAGGCGGGGCCGTTTTTGACCATGGCGGTGCTGGCCGTGCTCGGCCTGCAGGAAGCGCTGGCGCCGCTGCCGGCCGCCTTCCAGGCGGCTGCCCAGGGCCGGGCGGCGCTGCGCCGGTTAAATGAGCTTGGGGAGACGCCGCCGGCGGTGGCGTTCCCCGAACAGGGGCCGGCGCCGTCGGCCACTCCGGAGCTTGTGGTCGAGGAGCTGACCTTCCGCTATCCCGGCCGGTCCCAGGGGCTGGAGGGAATATGCCTGCACCTGCCGTACGGGCAGATGCTGGCCCTACAGGGCGAATCCGGATCCGGCAAGACCACGCTGGCCCGACTGCTGGCGCGGCTGCAGACGCCGGACAGCGGTCGTATCCTGCTTGATGGCCGGCCGCTCGAGGACTATGACGAACCCACCCTGCGGCGCACGCTGCACTATGTCGAACAGCAGCCGTACCTGTTCAACGCCAGCATCGCCGATAACCTGCGGCTGGCCCGGCCCGAGGCGGACGACGCCGCCCTCTGGCAGGCGCTGGCGACGGCGCAGCTGGATGCACTGGTGCGCGGCCTGCCGCATGGTCTTGCCACCCTGATCGGTGAGTACGGCACCGGCCTGTCCGGCGGTCAGGCGCGGCGGCTGGCGCTGGCCCGCGCGGTGCTCGCCGCCGCTCCTATCACGATCCTGGACGAGCCCTTCGAGGGCCTGGATCAGCCGACCGCCGAGGCGGTGATGGCGGGCCTGGCCCGGGCGCTTGCCGGCCGCAGCCTGATCCTGATCAGCCACCGGCCGGTGGGAATGGAATACATGGATCGCGTGTTGCGCCTGGGGCGTGACTAAGCAGAGAAGCGTGTGCCGCGCCGGCATGGCCGGCGCCGTCATTGCGAGGAGCGGAGCGACGACGCAATCTCGGGGCAGCGGAGTAACAACGGTTGGCACCCTGCCGTCTCGAGATTGCTTCGCTGCGCTCGCAATGACGAGGAGTAAAGACGAGGGGTGCCTTTGACCGCTGCGCTATCCTCCGCGTCCGTCATTGCGAGGAGGCGTAGCCGACGAAGCAATCTCGCGACACCAGGCGGCAACGGTTGGTACTTCGTCGTCCCGAGATCGCGTCGCCTGCGCTTGCAATGACGCAGAGGGTCGGAGTGCTGCGCGTCGTGTCGGCTACCCCTCCATCCGTTTGAACACCGTCGGGTTGATGTCGTGGCGGTTGAGAAGCTTGTAGAACTCGGTGCGGTTGCGCTTGGCCAGCCGCGCGGCCTGGCTGACATTGCCCTCGGTGATCTGCAGCAGCTTGACCAGGTAGTCGCGCTCGAAATCGCGGCGGGCGTCGGCGAAGGCGGGCAGGTCGGTGCTGTCGTCGCGCAGCGCTTTCTGCACCAGTGACTCCGGCACCACCGGGGTGGTGGAGAGGATCACCATCTGCTCCACCAGGTTGTAGAGCTGGCGGACGTTGCCGGGCCAGGGAGCCGAGACCAGCCGTTCCATGGCATCGCTGGCGAAGCCGCTGAGGGTCTTGTCGTACTTCTGCGCCAGGGTCTGCAGGAAATGGTTGGCGAGCAGCGGGATGTCCTCGCGCCGCTCGCTGAGTGACGGCAGTTCCAGCGATACCACGTTGAGCCGGTAGTAGAGATCCTCGCGGAACCGGCCGGCGACCATCTCTTCGGAGAGGTTGCGGTGGGTGGCGGAAATGATGCGCACGTTCACCGGCACCGCCCGGGTAGAACCCACCGGCCGTACCTGGCGTTCCTGCAGCACCCGCAGCAGCTTGACCTGCAAGGGCAGCGGCATGTCGCCGATTTCGTCGAGGAACAGGGTGCCGCCTTCGGCCGACAGGAACAGGCCCTCGTGATCCTTGGTGGCGCCGGTGAAAGCGCCGCGGCGGTGGCCGAACAGTTCCGATTCCAGCAGGGCTTCGGGGATGGCGCCGCAGTTGACGGCGACGAAGGGCTTGTCGGCGCGCGGGCTGGCCTTGTGGATGGCCTGCGCCAGCAGTTCCTTGCCGCTGCCGGACTCGCCGTGGATGAACACGCTGGCCTCGCTGGCAGCCACCAGCCGGGCGCGGCTGAGCACGTCCTCCATCAGCGGGCTGCGGGTGAGGATGTGAGCGCGCCACTCGTTGTTCTGCTCGCCCTCGTCGGCGCCCGCCATGCCGCCGGAGACGGCCAGCGCGCTGCGCACCTGCTCGAGCAGGATCTGGCTGTCGAACGGTTTGGTGAGGAAACCGAACACGCCGCGCTTGGTGGCTTCCACCGCCTCCGGAATGGAGCCGTGGGCGGTGAGGATGATGACCGGCAGCAGCGGATAGCGGCTGCGGACGGTGTCGAACAGCATCATGCCGTTCATGCCTTCCATGCGCAGGTCGGTGATGATCAGCGACGGCCGCACGGCCGGCAGCTTGGCCAGCGCCGCTTCGGCGCTCTCGGCCGTGACCGGCTCGAAGCCGGCGGTCTGCAGCCGGATCGACAGCAGCCGGAGCAGATGGGGGTCGTCGTCGACGACCAGGATCTTCTTGGGCAGTTCCACTTGCAGCTCCCTAGTCGCGGCGGCGCCGGTCATGCAGGCTGCGCTCGATGGCTTTCAGCCCTTCGACCTGACGCCGAAGTTCCTGATTTTCCTTCTTCAGGGCCTCGGCATTCCTGAGCCGCTGCTGCTCGGCGCGGCGGCTGCTCAGTTGCGCCTGAATCAAGTCGGCGAGGAGGTGGACGTTGCTGCGGGCAAGCCTGGGGTC
>JAJUFY010000264.1 GCA_029263635.1 Ectothiorhodospiraceae bacterium
CATTCTCGCCTCCAACACCTCCACGCTCAGCATCGACGAGATCGCCTCGGCCACCAAGCGGCCGCAGGACGTGATCGGCATGCACTTCTTCAGCCCGGCCAACGTCATGAAGCTGCTGGAGAACGTGCGCGGCGAGAAGACCTCGGATGAGGTCATCGCCACGGTCATGGATCTGTCCAAGCGGATCGGCAAGGTCGGCGTGCTGGTCGGCAACTGCTACGGCTTCGTCGGCAACCGCATGCTGCACCAGCGCGGCGCGGAAGCGGTGGCGCTGGTGAACGAAGGCGCGAGCCCGGCCCAGGTCGACAAGGTGCTGACCGACTTCGGTTTCCCCATGGGCCAGTTCGCCATGTCGGACCTGGCCGGCATCGACGTCGGCTACCGTATCCGCGAGGAGCGTCGCAAGGCCGGCGAGGACGTGCCCGCCAGCTGGCTGGACAAGCTCGCCGAGCAGGGCCGGCTGGGCCAGAAGACCAGCGCCGGTGTCTACAAGTACGAGGCCGGCAGCCGCACCCCGATTCCGGATCCCGAGGTGGACCGCCTGATCGAGGAGTTCCGCAAGGAGCAGGGCATCACCCCGCGGCAGGTGAGCGACCAGGAAATCCTTGAGCGCTGCCTCTACGTGATGGTCAACGAGGGCGCCAAGATCCTCGAAGAGGGGATCGCCAAGCGCTCGCTCGAGGTGGATATCGTCTGGATCTACGGTTACGGGTTCCCGGTCTACCGCGGCGGTCCGATGTTCTGGGCCGATCAGGTGGGCCTCAAGACCATCCTCGATGCCGTCAAGGGCTATCAGGAAAAGCTCGGCGGCGAGCAGTGGAAGCCGGCGGCGCTGCTGGAGCGGCTCGTCAGCGAGGGCAAGGGCTTCGGCAGCCTCTGAGCTGCCGCCCCATCTAACGGAGCATCGCCATGTCTGAAGCAGTCATCGTATCCACCGCGCGCACCGGGCTCGGCAAGTCCTACCGCGGCTCGCTCAACAACACCCACAGCATCGACATGGCCGGATTCGTCATCCGGCACGCCGTGCAGCGTGCCGGCATTGATCCGGCCGAGGTCGAGGACGTCATCCTCGGCGCCACCTTCCACGAAGGCGCGCAGGGCAAGAACATGGCCCGTCTGGCGGCCATCCGCGCCGGCCTGCCGGTCACCACGGCCGGCCTGTCGATCAACCGCTTCTGCTCCTCCGGCCTGCAGGCCATCGCCTTGGCCGCCAACCGGGTCGTGATGGAGAAGGTACCGGTGATGGTTGCCGGCGGCGTGGAGTCCATCAGCCTGGTGCAGAACGACAAGCTCAACATGTACCGCGGCAGCAACGAATGGCTGATGGAGCACAAGCCGGAGCTGTACATGACGATGATCGAGACCGCCGACATCGTCGCCAAGCGCTACAACATCAGCCGCGAGGCGCAGGACGAATACGCCCTGATCAGCCAGCAGCGCACCGCCGCCGCGCAGCAGGCCGGCAAGTTCGACCAGGAGATCGTGCCGTTCACCACCACCATGATGGTGAAGGACAAGAACACCGGCGAGATCAGCTACAAGGAAGTCACCATCGACCGCGACGAGTGCAACCGCCCGGACACCACTCTGGAAGGTCTGGCCAAGCTGGAGCCGGTGCGTGGCCCCGAGTGGTTCATCACCGCCGGCAATGCCAGCCAGCTTTCCGACGGCGCCTCGGCGTGCGTGGTGATGGACGCCAAGGTCGCCGAGCGCAGGAATATCGAGCCGATGGGCATCTTCCGCGGCTTCGCGGTGGCCGGCTGCGAGCCGGACGAGATGGGCATCGGTCCGGTCTACGCCATCCCGCGGCTGCTGGAGCGCACCGGCCTGACCATGGACGACATCGACCTGTGGGAGCTGAACGAGGCGTTCGCGTCGCAGGTCGTGTACTGCCGTGACAAGCTCGGCATCCCGATGGAGAAGCTCAACGTCAACGGCGGCTCGATTGCGGTCGGCCACCCGTACGGCGTCACCGGCTCCCGGCTCACCGGTCATGCCCTGATCGAGGGCAAGCGCCGCGGTGCCAAGTACGTGGTGGTCACCATGTGCATCGGTGGCGGGCAGGGCGCGGCCGGCCTGTTCGAAGTGGTCTGATAACAAGGAGAACGATAAGCGATGGAACTCCATTACAGCCCCGAGGAGCAGGCGTTTCGCGACGAGGTGCGGCAGTTTCTGAAGGAGAAGCTGCCGGCCGATCTCGCCGCCAAGGTCAAGGCCGACAAGCGCATCGGCCGCGACGACATCGTCCGCTGGCAGAAGATCCTCAACGAGAAGGGCTGGCTCGCCCAGCACTGGCCCAAGGAGTACGGCGGCACCGGCTGGAGCCCGATCCAGCGCCATATCTACGAGGAAGAAGCAGCGGCGGCCGGCGCCCCCGGCACGCTGCCGTTCGGCCTGTCGATGGTGGCGCCGGTCATCATCAGGTTCGGCAGCGAGGCGCAGAAGCAGTACTACCTGCCGCGCATCCTCAACAGCGAGGACTGGTGGTGCCAGGGCTATTCGGAGCCGGGAGCGGGTTCGGACCTGGCCTCCCTCAAGACCCGCGCGGTGCGTGAAGGCGACTACTACATCGTCAACGGCCAGAAGACCTGGACCACCCTGGGCCAGCACGCCAACATGATCTTCTGCCTGGTGCGGACCAACACCGAGGTGAAACCGCAGGAGGGCATCTCCTTCCTGCTGATCGACATGAACACCCCGGGCATCACCGTGCGGCCCATCATCACTTTGGACGGCGAGCACGAGGTCAACGAGGTCTTCTTCGACAACGTCAAGGTGCCGGTGGAGAACCTGGTCGGCGAGGAAAACAAGGGCTGGACCTACGCCAAGTACCTGCTTACCTACGAGCGGACCGGCATCGCCGGGGTCGGCATGGCCAAGGCGGCGCTGCGTCACCTGAAGGACATTGCCCGGCGCCAGACCAAGGACGGCCGGCCGCTGATCGACGATCCGCTGTTCCGCTCCCGCATTGCCGCGGTCGAGATCGAGCTGATGGCGCTGGAGTGGACCAACCTGCGGGTGGTGGCGGCCGCCGAGAAGGGCGGCGTGCCCGGCGCGGAAAGTTCCATCCTGAAGATCAAGGGCACCGAGATCCGCCAGGAGATCACCGATCTGCTGCGGCGGGCGGTCGGGCCGTATGCGCTGCCGTTCATCCCGGAGGCGCTGGACGCCGACTACGACGGCGAGCCGGTCGGCCCCGAGTATGCCGCGCCGCTGGCCGCGCATTACTTCAACCGCCGCAAGATCACCATCTACGGCGGCTCCAACGAAATTCAGAAGAACATCATCGCCAAGATGATTCTGGGACTCTAGGAGGCCGGACATGGATTTCAGACTGACCGACGAGCAGCGCATGCTGCAGGACACCGTGGCCCGGCTGGTGCGCGATCAATACGACTTCGAGACCCGCCAGAAGCTGGCGGCCAGCGACGAAGGCTTCAGCCGCGAGATCTGGGCGCAGTACGCTGAGCTCGGCCTGCTGGCGATCGGCCTGTCCGAGGACAGCGGCGGCTTCGGCGGCGGCGTCGAGCTGATGCTGGTTGCCCAGGAGCTGGGCCGCGGGCTGACGCTCGAGCCATACCTGGCC
>JAJUFY010000295.1 GCA_029263635.1 Ectothiorhodospiraceae bacterium
GAGGTCCCGCCCTGCCTCGACCAGCTCTCCGGAACAGCCCCATATAGCGGGCGCATGCACGGCCCCAGGCCTGCATGTCCTTGTCCGCTTGGAAACACGGAGACAGCTATGAAGACGCCTTTAGCATTCCTCGGCTCGCTGCTTCTTGTCGGTTCCACCGCCTGGGCGCAGGCGGTGATCCCGTTGACCAATGGCTCGGGCAGCACGCCCCAGGCCGGCGAGCTGGCGCCGGTGCCCGGTACCGACGGCGCGATCACCTCGCTCAGCGCCGCTACCGCCGATCGGATATTCATCGCCGGCCTGACCGGCGCGGCTGAAATCCCGCCGCGGCAGACCGACGCCAGCGGCGCGGTTGCCGTCAGCCTCAATCCGGACGGCGCCAGCCTGCATTACCGGCTGTCTGTTTCCGATCTCCAGGACGTGACCGCCGCCCACCTCCATATCGGCCTGCCCGACGAGAACGGCCCCATCGTCGTGCCGCTGCTCGGCCAGGGCGCGCCCGGCGACAACGCCACGCTCCCCGAGGGAGTCGCCGACGGCGTGATTGCCGAAGGCGACATCGCGGTGACCGATCTGACCGGGCCGCTGACCGGCACGCCGCTGCTGGTGCTGATGGAGCTGCTGCGCAGTGGCGCGATCTATGCCAACGTCCACACCAGCCTGTACCCCGAAGGCGAGCTCCGCGGACAGCTGCGCGGCATCGGTGCGGACCTCGACGCCTTGCAACTGCTGGAGGGGATGCCGGGAGTCACTGATGGGGCCGGAGGCGGAACCGATACCGGCACGGGCACCGGCGACGGGACAGCCAACGGAACCGCAGGTGACGCCACCGGCACCGATACGAGCGCCGGCACGTCGCCGACTGCGACTACACCCAACCCGCCGGCCAGCTAGCCCGTACCGCCCCGTGCGTACAGGCCAACCCGTGCGCACGGGGCTAGCTCGCCGTCATGGCCGTATCAGCCGGCCGGGGTGAATTCCTCGATGAAGCGGTTGGCTTCATCGATCGAGGCATTCATCTGCCGGATCAGCGCCTGGATGCCGGACTCGATTTCAGCTCGATCGCCATGCAGTGAGGCAATGGCGCGGGCGTTGAGGTTGTGCTTGAGATGCAGCACCCGGTCACGAAAGGCGCCCAGCACCGGATCGATCCGCTGCTCCGCCCGCTGCATGGCGGTGATCAACTGCCGGTAGCGCGCCCGGGTCTGCTCCAGCTGCCTGGCGCTGGCGCGGCGCAGGTTGCGGTCGGTGTAGAGCTCGAGCTCGTCCTCCCATTCCGAGAACAGGTCGCCGGCGACCTTCTCGACCCGGTCGATCCGCTCCCGCACCGCGTTAGCACGCCGCTCGCTCGCAGCGTAGGCGGCGTTGAGCCGGCGATAGGCAGCTTCCAGATCGCCACCCTGGAAATTCGTGGCGGCGATGAACTGATCGAGCGCCGAAGCGAACTGCTCACGCGCCGCCTCCTGGGCGGCACGGGCGTCCTCGACCCGGTCGACCAGCAGATCCCGCTTCTCGTAGCCGAGCTTTTCCATGGTGTTGTAGTAAACGCTGGAACAGCCGCTCAGCAGGGCGAGCAGCAAACCGAGCGGCAGGTTCAGACGCGACCCGGGAAGGATCATGGTCTTGCCTCCATGGTCAGGACGCTGGATCGGCATTAAGCCTTATTTAAGCCCGGCGGCGTACGGTTGGAAGCGGTCTCACAAGGAGGTTCCGCCATGAAACGTCGAACCGGCATACGCGTCTGGGATCCTTTCATCCGACTGTTCCACTGGACCCTGGCACTCGCCTTCTTCGCCGCCTATTTCACCGAGGGCGAGCCTGAATGGCTGCATGTGACCGCCGGTTACCTCATCGCCGCGCTGCTGGCAGTGCGACTGATCTGGGGCTTCGTCGGCAGCGAGCACGCCCGTTTCACCGACTTCGTGCGTTCACCGGTCACGGTGCTGCATTATCTGCGGGATGAGTTCGCTGGTCGCGCCCGCCGCTATCTGGGCCACAACCCGGCCGGCGGCATCATGGTTCTCGCCCTGCTGCTCTCGCTCGCGGGAACCGCGCTCTCCGGCATGCCCCTGCTTGCGGCGGAAGAAGGCGAAGGGCCGCTGGCCGGCTGGCTGGTGCCGGCACCGGTCGAACAGGCCGCCAATGGGCAGGACGCCCCCGAAACCGCCCTGGCCAAGAATGCGGAAGAGGTGCACGAGGTGTTCGCCAACCTCACGCTGCTGTTGGTCGGCCTGCACGTACTCGGCGTGGCGGTGGAGAGCGCGCGCCACCGCGAGAACCTGACCCGGGCCATGATCACCGGCTATAAGCGGGAATGACCGTGCGAATACTGATACTGCTGCTGCTCTTGCTGCTGCCGCTGCAGAGCATCGCCGACCGCGACGACCATGTCGACGCCCGACGTTTGCTGGAAAGCGGCGAGATCCTGCCGCTGACCGTCATCCTGGAGCGGGCACGGGCCGCGCAGCCGGGCCGCGTTGTCGAAGTCGAGCTCAAGCGCGAGCGCGCTGCCTGGCACTACGAGCTGGAAGTCCTGGCGGCTGACGGCCGGGTCTGGGAACTGCTGCTCGACGCCCGTACCGGGAAACTGCTGAAACGGGAGCTGGACGACTGATGCGGCTGCTGCTGGCGGAAGACGACCCGGCGCTGGGGGCCGACCTCAAGGCTCGGCTCGAACGCGCCGGCTATGCGGTCGACTGGGCGCAGGACGGCGTGGAAGCGGACGATCTGGGCAGCGTCGAGGCCTACGATGCCGTGGTCCTCGACCTCGGCCTGCCGCGCCGGTCCGGCCTGGAGGTGCTGCGCAACTGGCGGGCCCGCGGCCGGCAGCAGCCGGTGCTGATCCTGACCGCCCGCGACGCCTGGCACGAGAAGGTCGACGGTTTCAAGGCAGGAGCAGACGATTACCTGGGCAAGCCGTTCCACGTCGAGGAGCTGCTCGCCCGGCTGCAGGCGCTGATACGCCGCGCCAGCGGCAAGGCCGGCGGCGGTCTGCTGCAGGTAGCGGACATTCGGCTCGACGAGGAGCGCCAGCGCGCCTGCCGCGCCGACGGCTCGGAAGTCGCCCTCACCGGGACCGAGTTCCGGCTGCTGC
>JAJUFY010000130.1 GCA_029263635.1 Ectothiorhodospiraceae bacterium
GGCGCCGTTGTCGCTGCCGGCGCGGTGGTGACCAAGGATGTGCCGCCGCTCACCGTGGTCGGCGGCAATCCGGCCCGGGTTCTGAAGACCATAGACCTGCAAAGGGACTGAGCATGGCGGTTGCAACCGGAGTCTTCGCTTCCCGCAAGCATCGCGAGCAGGCCGTGCCAGAGAGGCTGGGGCTGGCCTTCTGGCTGCTGGTGCTGTTCTTCGCCTTCGAGTATCTGCGTCCGCAGGACATGCTGCCGGCGCTAGCTCCATTCCGGATTCCCCTGCTGCTGACGGCGGCCATGCCGCTGGTGTGGCTGCTGGTGGCCGACAAGCGCGTGCTCAAGGACCAGTTGATCCTGCTGCAGGTGGCCTTCATCGGGCTGGTCGCCGTGAGCGTGACCTGGGCCGTCAATCATTACTGGGTCTTCGAGACCTTCAAGGTGATGGTCGCCTACTGCGTCGCCGCCACGCTGCCGGCGGCGGCCCTGCTGGTGAGCGGCCGCCGGCTGGTGGCCTTCTTCAATTGCTGGATCGTCATTCACGTCCTGCTGTCGCTCTGGGCCATGACCCACGAAGGGCGGGGGACAGGTGGTTTCCTGGGCGACGAGAACGATCTCTCGCTGACGCTCAACATGGCCCTGCCGTACGCCTATTATCTGCTGCAGAGGCCGGGGCAGCCGTTCTGGCGCCGGCTGCTGTACATGGCCGCCTGCGCCACCCTGGCGGCCGGGGTCGTGGTGAGCGAGTCGCGCGGCGGCTTCCTCGGGCTGGTCGCGGTGCTGTTCGGCATCATCATGTTCTCGCGGCAGCGGGTGCGGAACCTGCTGATCATCGGCGCGTTCGGGCTGATCGGCCTGGCGGTGGTTTCGCAGGAATACGTGGCGGAGATGCAGACCATCGCCGATACTGAAGACTCGACCCGGCATGATCGGCTGTATTCCTGGCGGCGGGGCTGGGAAATGTTTCTCGACCATCCGCTGCTTGGCGTCGGCGCGTCGAATTATCCCTGGCGCGTGCAGGAGTACGAGATCCGCTCGCACGAGTACCTGCCTGGCTCGGTGCGGCTGCACGGCGGCCGCGTCGCCCATTCGCTGTACTTCACGGTGATTCCGGAGTTCGGCCTGGCCGGCATTCTGCTGTTCTCGGCCCTGTCATGGCTGATGTTCAAGCGCCTGCGCGACGTCGTGCGGCTGGAGCTCAAGCAGCCGGCGCTATTCGCCGCCGCACCCGAATTGCCCCTGCTGGCGCGGGCGATGATCGTGTCGATGTTCGGGCTGTTCGTCAGCGGCGCCTTCATTTCGGTGCTGTATTACCCGCATTTTTGGGTGCTGATCGGTTTTACGCTCGGGCTCACCGCTGCTGTTTCCGCCCTGACAGCATCAGCTGAAAAGGGCGGGGTTTTCACGAAGGAGGAGAAGGGCGCCGTTTTCAGGAACACAGCCAGAAGAAGCTGAAAGCGATGCCTGCCGAGGGCGCGGTTGCCGGGGCCGCGCCCTGGCAACCGGCGACGGCGCGCCAAGCAACGACAACCCAGGGAAGGGAAGAATATGAGCTTTTATTTGAAAACCATCATAGGGTGGCTGCTTTTCAATAGCAGGCTATATCGTTTCTTTTACCGGGGCCGCGCCGTCATCACCCTGTTTCATCGGATCGACGATGACCGCAGCCAGGACAGCCTGTGCTGCAGCCAGCGGGACTTCCGGCGCTTCTGCAAGTTCTTCAAGCGGTACTTCAAGGTCGTCTCGCTGTCCGAGCTGCTGGACAAGATCGAGCGCGGCGAGGACATCAGCCGGCATCTGGTCATCACTTTCGACGACGGTTACCGCGATAACGCCACCCTGGCGGCGCCGATCCTCAAGGAATGCGGCCTGCCGGCATGCTTCTTCGTCAGCTCCGGCTTCCTCGATACCGGGATGAATGCGCCCTGGGACACCGAGCGGGGCATTCGCTCGGAGTGGATGGACTGGGATCAGGTGCGGGCACTGGCCCGCGACGGTTTCGAGATCGGCGCGCATACCATCAACCACATCGATCTGGGGCAGGTCACCGGGGAGGCGGCGCGGCGCGAGATCGTCGAATCCAAGCGGCGGCTGGAAGAAGTCCTGGAAACCCGCATCGACCTGTTCAGCTATCCGTTCGGCGGGGTTGAACAGTGCGCCGAATCGAACCGGCTGGAAGTGCAGCGAGCCGGATTCCGCTGTTGCGCGTCAGCCTACGGCGGGCTGGTGTCGGCCGGCGAGGATCCGTTCCGGCTGCAACGGATGCCGATCAACACCACCTGGCATCAGACGCCCTACCAGTTCGGTCTGGAACTGATCGACTCGCGCCAGCCGCGGTTCGTCAGGCGGCCAGCGGCGCAGCCGGCCGAGGCGAGGACGACGGTGTGACGGAGGGAGCGGTTTCCGTTGCGGCAGCGGCCGGTTCCCCGTCTGCAGCGCTGCGTCTGGCACTGGTCCCGGCGACCGAGGCCGCCGCCTGGGCGCAATGTCTTGAGGCCTACGAAGCGGCCGGCGGCGCGGTCGCGGTCTACCATCTGCCGGAATGGCTGCAGGCGCATCGCGCCGGCAGCCATTTCCTGCTGGCGGCGACGGCGCCGGACGGTAGTTGCCGCTGCCTCTGCGCCGCGACCATCAGCCCGACTCGGGCCATGCCCGGGCACCGGGTGCTGTGGGCCGACCGCTTCCAGGGCGGGCTCGAGCCGCAGGCCGAGCAGGTGGTGCTGGGGGGTATCGCCCGGCTGGCAGCGCGGCAGCCGCGCCTGCTCAGGGCGCAGGTGCGGCTGCTGCACTGCGCCGACGAGCGGCGCCGGCGCTGGGGGCAATGGCTGGCAGCCGCCGGCTTTACCCGCTGCAGCCAGCCGCGCAGCTACCGCATGACGGCGGTCGTCGATCTGCGGCCGGCGGAGGCCGACATCATGGCGGGGTTCCACGCCACGGCCCGGCGCCATATCCGGGCCGTGGCCAAGCACCCGGTGCGGATCGCGCCGGTTGCCGACACCGCGTACGCCGCCAGGATGGAAGCGCTGCTCGAGGAGACCCGCCGCCGGACCGGAGGCACGTTCTCGGCCGAGATGCCGACGCGGCTCATCGACAGCGCCGTCCGCTATCCCGAGCGGATCCGGATCCTCGGCCTGTTCCGGAACGATACGGCGGGGCCGGAAGCGCTGCTGGCCTTCGCCGCCGGCTACTTGCATGGCGACCACGCCGAATACGCGACCGCCGCCTCCACCCGTGGCTCCGACCTGAAGCTGGCTCTCGGTTACGGCCTTGCCTGGGAACTGATGCGCTGGGCCAAGGCCGCCGGCGCCGACTGGTTCGACTTCGGCGGCATCACGGCAGGAACGCATGCCGATGCCCAGGATCGGCTCGGCGGCATCTCCGACTTCAAGCGCTACTTCTCGCAGGACGTCCGCGAGGTGGCCGAGGAGTGGATCCTGGAACCCAGCCCGGTACGCGCCCGGCTGGCTGCCTTCGTGCGATCGGTCGTCCTGCGCTGACCATGTCCGCCGCCGGCGGCGCTCTGCTGCGGTGCTGAACGGGTCGGATTTTTGCCGGTGGAATCCGGGCCGGACCTGCCCGATGTTTTCTCTAGATCGTTTTCGCCGTCGTCAAATGGAGACGGTTTTAATCTGCTGTGATTCGTTCCGCAGATTGTTGAAGATCCAGTTCTCAATTTCGGCTGTTCGGCTCCTGGGGCCACTTGGGTAGTGTGACGGCCTTCAAGTTACAGGGGTCGGGGGAACTTATACTCGGTGCACGCAATAGAGCGGCCTTTAAGGCATTTTTGCAGCGGCAAAGTGCATGGATGCTGTTGTCGAGCAAACTAATATTGGGTGCTATTTGAAATGAAGATCTTGAAATATCTTGCCCTGGCGGCCGCAGTCGGTTCGACCAGCGTGCAGGCGTCGGTCCTGATCGAAGAGAAGTTCGACGACGGCGCTCTCGGGAGCCGCGGCTGGTACGACAACACCAATCAGGTCATTTCCAGAACCGAGGCCGTGCCGGGCAGCACCGGTTCGCTGCAGTACACCTTCCGGGCAGGAGCGACCACGCCGACCAGCGGTGGCGCCGTCCGCCGCAAGTTCAAGGAAACCGACTCCATTTATCTGAGCTATCACATCAAATACAGCAGCAACTGGGTTGGTTCCGGAAAACCCTACCATCCCCACCAGTTCTATTTTCTAACCAACCTCGATAGCGACTATAGCGGACTCGCCTCCACGCACCTTACGACCTACATCGAGGATAACGGCGGCCGGCTGCAGCTCTTCATTCAGGATGCGCAGAACATCGATCAGAACAGAATCGGCCAGGATCTGACCAACATCACCGAGGCGCGTGCGGTTGCCGGCTGTAACGGCAGCGCGGACGGGCGCCCCGCCGATTGCTACCGCGCCGGCTCTCAGTACCGGAACGGCAAGATCTGGAAGGCCGATGTCGCGACGTTCACGAACTCGCGCGGACCCTACTACAAGGCCGACTGGCACCACGTCGAGGCCTACGTGAAGCTGAACAGCATCGTCAACGGCAAGGGCGTCGCCGACGGTGTCGTGAAGCTGTGGGTGGACGGCAAGGTCATCCTCGACCGCAACGACCTGCTGCTGCGGACCGGGCGGCATCCCCAGATGCGCTTCAACCAGCTGGCGATCGGCCCGTACATCGGCGATGGCTCCCCGGTGGAGCAGACCTTCTGGATCGACAACCTGACGCTGGCTACCGAACCTCCCGCCGCGTCGATCGCCCCGCCGTCGCCGCCCAAGCACCTGCGCGCCGGCAACTAGCAAACCGCCGGGGAAGTTTCCTGCAGGCTGCCGGCGCATGTCACCGGACATTGCCGGCGCCTGCTGTTCACACAACCAAACACAGGCTATCCACGATGAAAATTCGTCCTGCCAAGCATCTGATCGCGGCAGCCGGTACGGTCTTCCTGGCGCTGTCCGTACCTGCCTGGGCCGCCGACTACTATGTCGACCAGGGTCATCCGAACGCCTCCGACAATAATCCCGGTACGGAAGCCAGGCCTTGGCGCAGCCTCTATCGGGCCGCTCAGGCGTCCCTGCAGCCGGGCGACACGGTCTATGTCAAGGCCGGCACTTACGATGCCAGCCAGGGCGGGAATTGGGCGGGAGCGGCCATCAAGGTGCCCTCCGGGGCGCCGGGCAAGCCCGTCACCTTCAAGTCCCTGCCGGCCCATGCGGCGGTGCTCGATTCGCGCGGAGCCAGCCCCGCGATCGGCGTGAACCGCGGCGGCCATGTGGTCATCGACGGTTTCGTGATCCCGAATCCGGGAGCCCGGGGCATTTCCATCTTCGGGGAACCGGGAATGCCGGTCCGGGACGTCGTCATCCAGAACAACATCATCTACGGAACCTACACCGCGGGCTTTGACAACACGGAAGGCATCCGGCTGGAAAATGCCGAGCAGATTCTTGTTCGGAACAACAAGATCTACAACTCCAGCAACGACAACCGGACCTGGAACGCGGCGGCGGTCAAGACCTACAAGACCAAGCACGTCACCATCGAACACAATGAAATGTTCGACGTGGTCTCCGGGGTAATGGAGAAGGAGGCGAGCAGTTACATGACGATCCGCAACAACCGGATCTATGACTGCCGTTACGGCTTCGTCCTCAGCAACCAGAACGGCGGCGTCACCGAGGCGGTGAAGTTCCACAACAATATCGTCCAGTGCAACAGCGGCTTCGAGACCGTCTCGCAGGCTTCCGCCGAAATGCGCGACGTGCACGTCTATAACAACACCTTCGCCGGCTATACCAGCCAGGGCGCGAACGCCAACCGGCACGGGCAGGCGTTCTACATCTACAACAATATCTTCCACCGCACGTCGTCCAGCGTCTCGAACGCCGATTTCTATACCCAGACCGGGGACACGGGGCAGGTGAAGCTGATGGACTACAACCTGTACAGCCGGAACCCGAAAATGGTCATCGGGCTGTGGAGCCTCGACAGAACCTACAACAGCCTGGCCGCATGGCAGGCGGCCGGCCATCGGCTGGACGCCAACTCGCTGCTGGCCGATCCGAAGTTCGTCAATGCCGCCGCCGGCGATGTCCGGCTGGCCGCCGGTTCGCCGGCCCTGAGGGCCGGGCGCGACAGCAGCGGCAAGGCCGTCAACATCGGCGCCTATGCGCTGGGCAACGAGGTCATCGGCCTGCTTCCGGCTGCCGGGAAGGAAGATGCGCCACCGAGCCCGCCAAGGCTGCTGAAGGCCCAGTAAGCGGGCAGCCTCTGCATCCGGCGGCCGTGGGGCCGCCGGCCGGGCGTGCCCGGTCGGGGCGGGAGGCCTGTTGTGTGCTTCCGGGGTTTCTGTGGTCGCTCTGTCTTTGAGCGCCGCCGCGCTGGCCCTCTTGAAAGCGTCA
>JAJUFY010000308.1 GCA_029263635.1 Ectothiorhodospiraceae bacterium
AGCAGATCGTCGACCAGCCGGCTCATCCGCTCCGTCTGTTGCTGGATCAGCATCAGCATGTCGCGGTCTTCCGGTGCCAGGCTGGAACCTTCGTCGGCCAGCGTCTCCGACAGCCCGCGCACCACCGTCAGCGGCGTGCGCAGCTCGTGCGAGACGTTGGCCACGAAGTCCCGCCGCATGGTCTCCAGGCGCTGCAGGCGGGTGACGTCGCGCACCAGCAGGAGATGCTGCTCGCCGTACGGCACCAGGCGGATCTCCAGGCTCAGGCGCGGATTCGCCGGCGCTGGCAGGGTAATGGGGTCCGTGCGGCGATCCCGCAGGAAAGCGCCGAACTCCGGACTGCGGATCAGGTTGCCGATGCGGCTGCCCTGGTCCTGCGGCGAGCGCAGGCCCAGCATGGACGCGGCCTTGTCGTTCCACCACTCCAGCGCAAAGCCGGCCCCGAGCACCACCACGCCGTCCGGCACGGCATTCGCCGTTTCGGTGAAGCGGGCCAGCAGCTGGGCGAGCTGGCGTCGCCGGCTACGGTGACGGGTGCGGCTGCGCCGCAGGCTGGCGAAGACCTTGCCCCAGATGCCGGGCGCATCCGGCGGCGAGGCGATATCGCCCCGCAACAGCCAGCGCTCCAGCAGGACCAGATAACGCAGCTGCCAGCCCAGGTAGACCAGGGTGGCGAGCCATAGCGACAGGAACACATGCCCGGTGGCAAAGCCGATCACCGCGGCAGTCGCCTGCAGTGCGGCAAGGACGATCAGGGTATCGATCCAGGGATAGTCGGCTCGCATGAAGGCTCCGGCAGCGTCGTGACGAGTTCATCACAGAGTCGCGCAAGACACAAAGCCGCTCAAAGCCCAGACGCGACCGCGCGGCCGGCACCGTCGCCGAAACCGGCTCTTAACCCTGCGCGGAGAATCGGTAGCCCGCGCCGCGCACGGTCTGCACCAGCCGGTCGTGCCCGCTGGGAGCCAGCGACTGCCGCAGCCGGCGGATATGCACGTCGACGGTGCGCTCTTCGATATAGACGTTGGTGCCCCAGACATTGTCCAGCAGCTGGCCGCGGCTGAACACGCGCTCCGGGTGGGTCATGAAGAAGTGCAGCAGGCGGAATTCGGTCGGCCCGATTTCCAGGCTGGTCCCGCCGGCGGTCACCCGGTGGCTGACCGGGTCGAGCCGCAGGCCGTCGACCTCGACCGGCTCCTCGCTGGTGGTCGGCGCCGTGCGCCGCAGCACCGCCTTGATGCGCGCCACCAGCTCGCGCGGCGAGAACGGCTTGACCACGTAGTCATCGGCGCCGACATCCAGCCCCCGCACCCGGTCCGCCTCCTCGCCACGGGCGGTGAGCATGATGATGGGCAGGTCGCGGGTGTGGTGATCGCGCTTGAAGCTACGCGCCAGCTCGATGCCGCTGGCACCGGGCAGCATCCAGTCGAGCAGCACCAGATCCGGCAGGCGCTCGAGCATGACGGCACGTGCCAGTTCGCCGTCCTCAACGGCTTCGACCTCGAAGCCGCTGCGCCGCAGCGCCATGGTCAGCATCTGGCGGACGGCTTCATCGTCCTCGACAACAAGGATGCGGGCAGCCATTCGATCTTCCTGTGGCGACTGGGAATCCTGTCACCATTAAAAGACAAATATGTTACGCCCGCATTACGACCCGGCCGGCCGCACCAGCAGCAGCGAGAACAGCCGCTCGCCGCCCTCGATATGTCTTTCGATGTCGAAGCCGGCGCGCGCCAGCATGGCCTCGAGCATCGCCGGCGTGAACTTGCGACTGATCTCGGTCAGGATCGTCTCGCCGGGCTCGAACCGGTAGCTGCGCTCCAGCGCCGCCACCAGCACCTGCTGCCGGGTTCGCGCCACCAGGTGCATCTCGATGCGGGATTCCGCCCGGTTGAACAGCGCGCGGTGACGAAAACCGTCGAGGTCGAAATCGGCCCGCAGCTCGCGGTTGATGACGCGCAGCAGGTTGAGGTTGAACGCCGCCGTCACGCCGGCCGCATCGTTGTAGGCGGCTTCCAGCACGGCGGCGTCCTTGGCGCGGTCGGCGCCGAGCAGCAGCCGGTCCTCAGGCTGCATCTGGGCACGCACATCGCCCAGGAAGCGCTGCGTCTCCAGTTCGTCGAAATTGCCGATGGTCCCGCCGAGAAAAACGAACAATCGCCGACCGTCCGGCCGCGGCAGGTGTGTGAGCCCGCCCATGTAATCGCCGCCCAGCGCCCGCACCCGCAGGCCGGGAAACTCCTCGACCAGCGCCCGGCCGGTGCGCTCCAGCATGTCGTGGCAGACATCGAACGGCCAGTACACCAGCTCCAGGTCCAGCTGCCCGGCCGCCTGCAGCAGCAGCCGCGTCTTGCGGGAACTGCCGCTGCCAAGTTCGATCAGATGGCGGGGCCGGGCCAGGGCCAGCAGCTCGCCGGCGTGCTCGGCCAGCAGCGCCGCCTCGCTGCGGGTCGGATAGTACTCGGGCGTGTCGCAGATACGGTCGAACAGCTGCGAGCCGACCGCGTCGTAGAAATATTTCGGCGGCAGCCGCCGCGGCGAGAGAGCGAAGCCGTGCAGCAGATCGGCACCCAGGTCGGGCACCGGCCGGGATGGGGGGACAGGATAGTAGTCGAAGCGACTTGCGGTGACAGTGCCTGCACTCGCAATACCCATCCGGCCAACAGCTCCCTGGTCTTCATTGTTCCTCGGGCGGCGGCGCGGCCGCTGCGCTAACATTGTCCATATGTAGGTCTGCCATCAGGCCCATACAACAGCCCAGGAGCCAGCCGCCCGTGTGCAGGTTCGCCGCCTATCTCGGCCCGGAGATCGCCCTGGACCGCTTCCTGCTGGAGCCCGGCCACAGCCTGGTCAGGCAGGCGGCGGCACCCAAGGAGATGCACGGCGCGCTGCTGAACGCGGACGGCTTCGGGATCGGCTGGTACAATGCCGACGGCCGGCCGGCGGCCTACCGCAATGTCATGC
>JAJUFY010000357.1 GCA_029263635.1 Ectothiorhodospiraceae bacterium
GCCCCGTTGAAGCCTTCACCCGCTCCGGATCCCCCCGCGATCGTCTCGTAGTACTGGTAGCGTTCGTTGCCGAAGGTGAAGTTGTTCATGGTGCCCTGCCCGGCCGCGAGCACGCCGAGCGCGCCGTAGAGCGCGTTGGTGACCGCCTGCGAGGTCTCGACATTGCCGGCCGCCACCGCGGCGGGGTACCGCGGGTTGAGCATGCTGCCCTCCGGCACGCGGACCTCCAGCGGCTCCAGGCAGCCGTCGTTGAGCGGGATGTCGTCCTCCACCAGGGTGCGGAACACGTAGAGCACCGCCGCCCGCACCACCGCCGAAGGAGCATTGAAGTTATTGGCGAGCTGGGCGCTGCTGCCGCTGAAGTCGATCACCGCCTGCCGCTGCGCGCGGTCGATACGGATCTCGACGTGGATCTCGGCGCCGTTGTCCAGCGGCAGCACGAAGCGGCCGGGCTTGAGCACGTCGAGCACACGCCGTACCTGCTCGGCGGCATTGGCACGCACGTGCTGCATGTAGGCCTGCACCACATCCAGGCCATACTGCGCGACCATGCGGCGCAGTTCCTGCACGCCCTTTTCGTTGGCGGCGATCTGGGCGTGCAGGTCGTTCAGGTTCTGCTCGATGTTGCGCGCCGGATAGCGGCCGCTGCCGAACAGTTCGCGCACCGCCGCTTCCCGGAACCGGCCCTGCTCCACCAGCTGGAAGTCGTCGATGAGGATGCCTTCCTCGTCGATGTGCCGGCTGTCCGGCGGCATGGAGCCCGGCGTGGTGCCGCCGATATCGGCATGGTGGCCGCGGCTGGCGACATAGAACAGCACCTGGTCGTCGCTGCCGAACACCGGCGTGATCACGGTGACGTCGGGCAGATGGGTGCCGCCGCCGTAGGGGTTGTTGAGCATGAACACGTCGCCCGGGCGCATGGTCCCGCGCCGGCGCTCGATGACGGAGCGCACGCTCGCGCCCATGGAGCCGAGATGCACCGGCACATGCGGGGCGTTGGCGATCAGGCGGCCCTCGGCGTCGAACAGGGCGCAGGAGAAATCCAGCCGTTCCTTGATGTTCACCGAGTACGAGGTGTTGCGCAGCGCCACTCCCATCTGCTCCGCCACCGAGCGGAACAGGTTGTTGAACACTTCCAGCATCACCGGGTCGACCTCGGTACCGACCGCCGTGCGCCGCGGCAGCGGCTGCACCCGGGTCAGCAGCAGGTGGCCGAGCGAATTCAGCTCGGCCCGCCAGCCCGGCTCCACCACCGTGGTGCCGGTCTGCTCGCGCAGGATGGCGGGCCCGTCCACCACATCGCCGGGCTGCATGGCGTCGCGGTCGTAGACCGGCGTGTCCCGCATCTCGCCGGCGAGGTAGGCCTGCACCGTATCCAGGGGCTGCAGCCCACCCTGGCGGCTGGCCGCGAGCGGCTCCTCGGTGGCGTCCGAACCGCCGCCATCCAGCTCGACCGACACGGCATCCACCACCAGCGGGCGACCGTGCATGACGAAGCCGAACTGCTGGCGGTAAGCCGCCTCGAAGCTCTCGATCACCGCAGCCTCATCGGCCAGCGGCACGATCAGTGCCGTATCGGTGCCCTGGTATTTGAGATGGACGCGGGTATAGGTCCGATACTCGGTGACCTCCTGCGCGGCCAGTTCGGCCGCGGCGTCTTCGATCAGCCTGGCCGCTACCCGCTCGGCCTCGGCCAGGGCGCCGTCGGCCAGCGGCAGCTCGATGGACTGCTCGCGCAAGGCACGGATATCGGCCAGCCCCATGCCGTAGGCCGACAGCACGCCGGCGAAGGGATGCAGCAGCACCCGCTGCATGCCCAGCGCATCGGCCACCAGGCAGGCATGCTGGCCGCCGGCCCCGCCGAAGCTCACCAGGGTGTAGCGGGAGACGTCGTAGCCGCGCTGGATGGAAATGCGCTTGATGGCGTTGGCCATGTTCTCGACGGCGATATCGAGAAAGCCTTGCGCCACTTCCACCGGCGTCCGGGTATCGCCGGTCTGCCGGCGAATCTGCTCGGCCAGTTCGGCAAAGCGCCGGCGGACCACCTCTGCATCCAGCGGCTGGACGGCGTTCGGGCCGAACACATGCTGTAAGTACTCCGCCTGCAGCATGCCCAGCAAGACATTGCAGTCGGTCACGGTCAGCGGCCCGCCACGGCGGTAGCAGGCCGGGCCCGGGTCGGCACCGGCGCTGTCGGGCCCGACCCGGTAGCGGGCGCCGTCGAAATGGCAGATCCAGCCGCCGCCGGCAGCCACGGTATGGATCTGCATCATCGGCGCCCGCATGCGCACGCCGGCGACCTGGGTCTCGAAGGTCCGCTCGAACTCGCCGGCGTAGTGGGTAACGTCGGTGCTGGTGCCGCCCATGTCGAAGCCGATGATCCTGTCCAGCCCCGCCAGCTCCGCGACC
>JAJUFY010000054.1 GCA_029263635.1 Ectothiorhodospiraceae bacterium
GGAAGGCAGCCAGACCACGCTGGGCGCCTACCATCGCCCCTGGCAGTAAGAGGAGAAGGACGCATGCGCATCGCCATCGGCCCGGTTCTGTACTTCTGGCCACGGGAGACGCTGGAAGCGTTCTACCAGACGATCGCCGCCAGCCCGGCCGAGATCGTCTACCTGGGCGAGACGGTCTGCTCCAAGCGCCGGTCGTTCCGCCCGGACGACTGGATCGCGCTCGGCCGCGAACTGGCCGCAGCCGGCAAGGAAGTGGTGCTGTCGACGCTCACCCTGATCGAGTCGCGCGCCGAGCTGGGCGTGGTCAAGCGCCTGTGCGGCAACGGCGAGTTCCGGGTGGAGGCGAACGACCTGTCGGCCGTGCAACTGCTCTCGGAGCAGGGACTGCCGTTCGTGGCCGGACCGGCCATCAACGTCTACAACGCCCACACGCTGCGCGCCCTGCGCCGGCTGGGCCTGAGCCGCTGGGTGATGCCGTTCGAGCTGTCGCGCAACGATCTTGCCGCCGTGCTGACCCAGGCCGGGGAGCTTGGCCAGCGCGAGGGGCTGGAGGTGGAGGTGATGGGCTATGGCCGGATTCCGCTCGCTTACTCGGCGCGCTGCTTCACCGCCCGCCATCACAACCTGCCCAAGGACCAGTGCGAGCTGCGCTGCCTGAACGACCCGGAAGGCATCCCGCTGCGTACCCAGGAAGGCGAGCCGTTCCTGACCATCAACGGCATCCAGACCCAGTCCGGCCGCGTCTACGACCTGTTGCCGCAGTGGCAGGACATGCAGGAACTGGGAGTGGACATCCTGCGCATCAGCCCGCAGCCGACGGGCACCGCGGAGCGTGTGCAGGCGCTGCATGCGGCCATCCACCAGGGTCAGCCGCTGCCGGCCGTCGATCCGCTCGCCTGCAACGGCTACTGGTTCGGCCAGCCCGGCATGGACTATCGCGCCGAGGCGGGCTAACGAATTTAAGCGGCGACCTTCTGCAGGTGCGCCATCCTGGCCGCGCCTGTCTTCAGCAAACAGGCCGGAGCCCGGCTTCGCTCAGGCCGCTGCCAGTTCGCCGGCGCGCGCGAGCAGCCAGCGCAGCGGCGGCGGCAGCGCCTCCCACTCCAGGCTGTCGAGCAGGTTCTTGGCCTGCAGGCCGAACTCGACGTCGCCCTCGATGACCAGCCGCCGCTGGAAGAACAATGTATCCGGGTCCTCGCGCCGGCTCGCCAGCAGCACCAGATCGCGTGTCTTGCCGGCAATGGTCGCCTCCGCCGGGAGCCGGGGGTCGAGCACGCGCAGCCGGCCGTGCTCGCGGCTGATCAGCCAGGCCAGCTCCAGGTCGGTGACCCGCACGCACAGGCGGCGGCCGTCCAGGAAATCGAGATCGCCGGCATCGTTCAAGCTCGCCAGGCTGCGCCGCAGCAGCTGCTCCAGCATCAGAGCGGTCAGCGGCGGCGGCACCAGCCGCAGCGGCAGCCGCACCAGGCTCGTCACCGGCGGTATGACGTTGCGTGACTTGCGATGGTAAGCGGACATCGGACACCTTATGGATGACGAATGGGTGCAGAATAGCCCGCTGCGGCCGCCTGTCCTTGTCCTGGATCAAGCGCAGGCGCTGCTGCAGCTGGCAGGGTAGGGGTGTCAACCGAGCGAGGTAGCCATGTCGAAGGCCAAAGAATTCCAGCCGCTGCGCATTGCGGTCCTGACCGTTTCCGACAGCCGGACGCCGGAAACCGACACCTCCGGCCAGTTCCTGGCCGATGCTCTCGGCGCGGCAGGGCATCAGCTCGCCGACCGCGCGCTGCTGCGCGACGATAAATACGTGGTACGGGCCAAGGTCGCCGCCTGGATCGCTGATCCATCGGTGCAGGTGGTGCTGATCACCGGCGGCACCGGCGTCACCGGCCGCGACGTCTCCCCCGAAGCGGTACGGCCCCTGCTGGACAAGCACATCGACGGCTTCGGCGAGCTGTTCCGCATCCTCTCCTACGAGGAAATCGGCAGCTCCACCATCCAGTCGCGCGCTTTCGCCGGCCTGGCCAATAACACGCTGGTGTTCGGCCTGCCCGGTTCTACCGGCGCCTGCCGCACCGCCTGGGACAGGATCCTGCGCGATCAGCTCGACAGCCGCCACGGTCCCTGCAACTTCGCCACCCTGCTGCCGCGGCTGTCGGAACAGTAGGGCGCTCGCGCCGGATATTGCCGGGCCGGCCTATTCGAGCACCAGCAATCGCCGCAGCCAGGCCGCGATGTCGCGGATCTCGGGCAGGCTGACGCTGTGCTCGATCGGATAATCGTGCCACTCGACCGGCTGGCCGAGGCTGCGCAGATAATCGCGGGAACGGCTGCCGGCCCGGTAGGGCACGATCTGGTCGTAACGGCCGTGGGCCATGAAGATGGCGGTCGTGGCATTGGCACTGCTGCGCTCGGCAGCCAGCCGCTCCGCTGCGGGCAGATAGGTGGACAGCGCCATGATGCCGGCCAGCGGCTGGCGGTGGCGCAGGCCGGTATGCAGCGCGATGGCCCCGCCCTGGGAGAAACCGGCCAGGACGATGCGCCGAGCTGCGACCCCGCGCTCGTGCTCGCGGGCGATCAGCCGCTCCACATGCTGCCGGCTGTCTTCCAGCCCGGCATCGTCGTCGACGAATTCCCCGCCGAGACTGCTGATGTCATACCAGGCCCGCATCGGCAGCCCGCCGTTGACCGTCACCGGCCGGACCGGCGCATGCGGGAACACGAAGCGCACCGTCTCCGGCAATCCGAGCTCGGGCACCACCGGCACGAAGTCGGAGCCGTCCGCCCCCAGGCCGTGCAGCCAGATCACGGATGCCAGCGCCCGATCGCGGGGACCGACTTCCAGGGCCTCCAAAAGCGGTGTGTCCATGCGTAACCCCCTCGTTGCTGGCGCCGGCCGACTGCGCCGGCTCCGCGGTTATCGATGGCAAGCGTTGACCTGGGTCAAGGCAGGGCTGCGCTGCAATGGGGATACTGCAGGCCGCATCGTCATGATGCACTTTCCTCCCGCTCCTGCCGACCGCACCCCTGCCGGTCGGCAGGCTTTCTAGCGGAACGACTTCCCATTCGCCCGCGCTGCCCATACGGAATAGCAAGCAACCCACTGGCAGTGACGAGCGTTCAGCACCTTGAACAATCTCGACCTCGGCCTGATCGGCAACGGTACCTATGCCGCCCTGATCGATCGGCAGGCACAGGTGGTCTGGGCCTGCATGCCCCGCTTCGACGGCGATCCGGTGTTCTGCGCGCTACTGCGCGGCGACAGCAATCCGGAAACCGAGTTCGGCCTGTGGGCCATCGATCTGCTCGACTTCCATCACAGCGAGCAAGAGTATTTCACGAATACCGCGATCCTGATCACCACCATGTACGACAGTCACGGTGGCGCGGTCGAGGTCACCGATTTCGCCCCGCACTTCACCCATTACGGCCGCACCTTCCGGCCCATGACCATGGTCCGCCGGCTGCGGCCGCTAAGCGGCGCGCCGCGGGTCCGGGTGCGGATGCGCCCGGCATACGAGCACGGTGCGGTCCGGCCCAGCGTGACGCACGGCAGCAACCATATCCGCTACGTAGGGCCGGATCAGGTGCTGAGGCTCTATACCGACGGCTCGGCAACGGCCATCCTCGACGAGACGCCGTTCGTGCTCGAAGACGAGATGACCATGATCCTCGGCCCGGACGAGACCATCACTGCGCCCATCCCCGACACCGGACGCCGCATGTTCAACGAAACCCGCGACTCCTGGCAGGAGTGGTCGCGTTCGCTGGCCATTCCGTACGAATGGCAGAGCGCCGTCATCCGGGCCGCCATCACGCTCAAGCTCAACGCCTACGAGGACACCGGCGCCATCATCGCCGCCGTCACTACCTCCATCCCGGAACATGCGGACAGCGGCCGCAACTGGGATTACCGCTACTGCTGGCTGCGCGACGCCTATTTCGTGGTCAGCGCCCTCAACCGCCTGGGGGCGACCAAGACCATGGAGGACTACCTGCGCTACATCATCAACGTCGCCGCCGATTCGCGGGACGGCGTGCTGCGGCCGGTCTACCGCATCAACGGCCGGAGCGATCTGCACGAATATGTGGTCAAGAGCCTCCCGGGCTATCGCGGCATGGGCCCGGTACGGATCGGCAACCAGGCCTACGAGCAGATCCAGCACGACGTTTACGGCTCCACCGTGCAGGCGGCGGCGCACATGTTCTTCGATCAGCGGGTCCGCCGGCCCGGCGACGAGGCGCTGTTCCGGCGGCTGGAAGCCCTGGGCGAGCGGGCGACGCAGTTCTACGATCAGCCGGACGCAGGGCTGTGGGAATTCCGCGGCATCTCCCGGGTGCATACCTTCTCGGCGGTGATGTGCTGGGTGGCGTGCAAGACGCTGGCCAAGATCGCCAACCGGCTGGGACTGGAAGAGCGTACCGCCTACTGGGCCCGGCATGCGCTGACCATCGCCAAGACCATCGAGGAGCGGGCCTGGAACCCGCAGCGGCAGGCCTTCATGGGCAGTTTCGGCGGCAGCGAGCTGGACGCCAGCCTGCTGCTGCTCGCCGAACTCGGCTTCCTGCGTCCCGACGATCCGCGTTTCGCCTCCACCGTGGCCGCCATCGAGCAGGAGCTGCGTCGCGGCGATTTCATCTTCCGCTACGTGGTGGAAGACGATTTCGGCGAACCGGCCAACGCCTTCACCACCTGCACCTTCTGGTACATCGATGCCCTGGCCATGCTCGGCCGGCGCGAAGAGGCACGGGCGATCTTCGAGAACCTGCTGGCCTGCCGCAACCATCTCGGCCTGCTGTCGGAGGATATCGACCCGCACAACCGCGAACTGTGGGGCAATTTCCCGCAGACCTACTGCATGGTCGGCCTGATCAACTCGGCGATGCGGCTCAGCAAGCCCTGGGAACAGGCCTATTGAAGCCTATTGCACCTGCAGTCGGCCCGGCGCCGCCGGCCGCGGAGCCGCACGCACCGGCAGGCCGATGAAATCGGTGGCGAGGGTGATGGCGTCGTAGGCGAACCGGCGTTCCGCCGGCAGGGCCTGCGGCAGCACCCCCAGATCCATGCGCAGGCCCTGCCGCCAGCGCCCGCTGTCGATCAGGTCGCTGCCGCTGAGTTCGTAGTCGGGATGCTCGACATCGTCGTTGTCTATCCAGATCCGCAACCGGTCCTGTTCGCCGTGATCCTCCACGCCGAACTCGATGGCGTACCAGCGCCCGGCGGCGAGCAGCCTGCCCTGTAGCGGCCGATGCCGTCGGCCGTCGGCCGTTTCCAGCTCGAAGGTGCCGAACAGGCCCCGGCGGTCGGTGAGCCGGAACCAGCCGGTCAGCAGGGGTTCGCCGTTGCCATCGGCGATCACCGGCAACTGCAGCGCGAACGGCACACCGTCCGGCTGCCAGTACGATCCCGGCGCAGAACCGAACCTGACATAGCCTGCCCAGTGCAGCCGCCCGCCAAGCGCCGAGGCGTCGTCCAGGATCAGCCGGTGGCCGACCGGACCCGGCTGCGGCCCTACGGGCAGCTGGATCTCCCAGACCCGGCCACGCTGCGCACCGGCGTCGACCAGCCGGCCAACCGCCGTGCCGCCCGCAGGCTGCTGGCCGTCGAAGCCGAACGGCGGCTCGCCGCGCTCGAATTCCTCCTGGAAAATCACGTCCGCATGCCCCAAAGACATTCCCAGCAGGGCGGCGAAGGCCATTGCGACGACTGTACCGTACTTGCCGTGGGACATGATTTTCTTCTCCAGATCCTTGTGGGCAGCGGCGCTGCATTCCTTCGTGTTGCCGGTGGCTAGCTACCGTTATAATGCCTGCTCCGCCTGGGGAGACCGCAATGCCGAATCGCCTGGCCATCGTCCTTGCCGCCGCCGTGCTGGCGGCTGCCGCACTCAGCGGCTGCGGGCAGAAAGGCCCGCTGCAACTACCATCTCAACCCGCCGGGCAGCCCCCGGCCCGCTAAACCTACTGGAGCGCCCATGCACACGCTCGAACGCCGTCAGGGCCGCCTGTTTCTCGAAGATGTCGATCTCGCCGCACTCGCTGCCGAACACGGTACGCCCAGCTACGTCTATTCCCGGGCTGCCATCGAGGCTGCCTGGAAGGCCTTCGATTCCGCCTTCCAGGGGCAGGACCACCTGATCTGTTACGCGGTCAAAGCCAATTCCAACCTGGCCGTTCTGAACTGTCTGGCGCGGCTGGGCAGCGGCTTCGACATCGTCTCGGTCGGCGAGCTGGAACGGGTGCTGCGTGCCGGCGGCGATCCGAAGAAGATCGTGTTCTCCGGCGTCGGCAAGACGGCGGCAGAACTGCGTCGGGCGCTGGAGGTCGGCATCCTCTGCTTCAACGTCGAATCGGAAGCCGAGCTGGAGCAGCTGAATGCGGTCGCCGGCGAGCTGGGCGTAGTGGCGCCGGTGTCGCTGCGGGTCAATCCGGACGTCGATGCGCAGACCCACCGCTACATCTCCACCGGGATGCGGGACAACAAGTTCGGCATCGATATCCATCGCGCCGAGGCGGTCTACCGGCGGGCGCACGAGCTCGAGCACATCGCGCTGACCGGGGTCGACTGCCACATCGGCTCGCAGCTGACCAGCCTGAGCCCGATCGCCGATGCGCTGGAACGGGTGCTGGCGCTGGTCGACCGCTTGCACGCGGCCGGCATCGAATTGACCCATGTCGACATCGGCGGCGGCCTCGGCATCCGCTACCGCGACGAGCAGCCGCCGACCGCCGCCGATTACGCCAAGGTTGTGCGCGAGCGGCTGGGGGATCGCAAGCTCAAGCTGGTGATGGAACCGGGCCGGGCCATCGTCGGCAATGCCGGCGTGCTGCTGACCCGGGTTGAATACCTGAAGCCCACCGAGTACAAGAATTTCGCGCTGGTGGACGCCGCCATGAACGATCTGCTGCGGCCGGCGCTGTACGATGCCTGGCAGCGCATCGAACCGGTGGTGGAAAATTCCGCGGCCAGGCCGGCGCTGTACGATGTGGTCGGGCCGGTCTGCGAAAGCGCCGACTTCCTGGGCAAGGACCGCGAGCTCGCGATCGCGCCGGGCGACCTGCTGGCAGTGTTTTCCGCCGGCGCCTACGGCTTCGTGATGAGCTCCAACTACAACAGCCGCCCGCGCGCCGCCGAACTGATGGTGGACGGCGCGCAGAGCCACGTGGTCCGCCGCCGCGAGACCATCGAGGATCTCATGCAGGGCGAGTCGGTGCTGCCCGACTGAAACCGGCCACGATATCGGCAGGGCCGTCGCCCGGTGCGGCCGGGCGAGGCTCGGGACGTCCGCCGCACGACCGGAAAAGTGCGCTAAAGTAGCCGACAGAACGCAGAGCGCTATGACTCTGCCGCAGGGGGCCTGAACACAGCGATGACTTCCACTCAGCAGCCGCGATTCGATGCCGACGGCATCGATGAAGCCGGCGTGATCGAGTACCTGTTGCAGAACCCGGATTTTCTCGAGCGGCATCCTCAGCTCCTGGCTGAACTGCGCATCCCGCATCCCTGCGGCCCGGCGGTCTCCCTGCTGGAGCACCAGGCCCGGGTGCTGCGCGAACGCAACCGGATCCTGCAGGCGCGGCTTGATGAACTGCTCGCCGTTGCCCGCGACAACGACCGCCTGGCGGACCGTATCCACCGGCTGACCTTGGAGCTGATGGACGCGCAGAACCTGGAAGCGGCCGTGTTCTGCCTGAAGGACGAGCTGCGCAGCAATTTCCAGTGCGACGCGGTGACCGTAAAGCTGCTCGGCGAGGGCGATGCCGCCGTCGACTGGGTACGCCCGAACGCTGCCGAACTGCGCGCCTTCCCGGGTCTCCTCAACGATCCGCGGCCGCTGTGCGGGCGGCTGCACCGCGAGCAGCTGGAGTTTCTGTTCGGCGACAGCGCCACCGCCATCGGCTCGGCCGCTCTGGTACCGCTCGCCGACGGCCAGGTGGTCGGGCTGCTGGCGGTCGGCAGCTACCAGCCTGATCGCTTCCACCCAGGCATGGGCACGGTGTTCCTGCGTCAACTCGGCGCCACTGCCGGCCGGGCGCTGCGCCGCCACCTGCGAGGCTGATGGACGCCAGTAGCTGGCTGAACCGTTTTGAAGCCCATCTGCGCGACGAGCGGCGGCTGTCGCCGCTGACCTGTCAGCACTACCGGCGCGACCTCGAGATGCTGGATGCCTTTCGGCAGGAGCAGGGCCTGGACAGCTGGCAGGCGCTCGACGCCCAGCACATCCGCACCTTCATTGCCGGCCGCCACCGCGCCGGCCTGTCCGGCCGCAGCCTGCAGCGGCTGCTGTCGGCGATCCGCACCTTCTACCGCTATCTGCTGCGCGAAGGCGGCGCCAGTTTCGACCCGGCCGCCGACATCCAGGCACCGAAATCGCCGCGCCGGCTGCCCAGGGCGCTGGACGTCGACCAGACCGCAGCGCTGCTGGACGCCGAGGCCGACGACCCGCTCCTGATCCGCGACCTCGCCATCTTCGAGCTGATCTATTCTTCCGGACTGCGGCTGGCAGAGACCGTGCAGCTCGATCTGGGACAGCTCGATCTGCAGGAAGGCCTGCTGCACGTCACCGGCAAAGGCAGCAAGGCCCGCATCGTCCCGGTCGGCCGCCAGGCGCGGGCGGCGGTCCAGCGCTGGCTCGCGGTCCGGCCGCAGCTGGCCGGTGCCGAGCAGCCGGCGCTGTTCGTCAGCCGCGAGGGCAACCGGCTGTCGGCGCGCTCCATCCAGGCCCGGCTTACCCGGCTCAGCCAGCAGCAGGGACTGGGCCGGCCGGTGCATCCGCACATGCTGCGCCATTCCTGTGCCAGTCATCTGCTGGAGTCCAGCGGGGATCTGCGCGCGGTGCAGGAACTGCTGGGCCACGCCGACATCGGCACGACCCAGATCTACACCCACCTGGACTTTCAGCACCTGGCCAAGGTCTACGACGCCGCCCATCCCCGCGCCAAGCGCCGCGCGGATAGCGACTGATCCTTAAGCCCGCTCCGGCTGTCCGGCCCGGAAAACAGCGCTTCGAAGGCCAGCCGCGCATGCCCGCCGCGATCGGCTGCCTGGTCTTCGCATCCCGCGTGCCGGCCCGAGCCGCCGCCCGGCTGAAATCCCGCCAAGCGGCCTGCGGCGTCGGGAGTCGGCGACTGCCGGTGCGCCGCCGGCGGCGCATCCCCATTTCCAATACTTCTTGACGTGCCGCGGCATGCGGCTAGGATGGCGGGACGATTGCCGGGCTGTGCTGCGGCGCGCCCTTTCCCCGCACCGACTCGTTCACCCCGACCTTCCGGAGCACCGGCGTGGAACAGTTCAGAGGCACGACCATACTCGCGGTTCGCCGCAACGGCGCGGTCGCCGTCGGCGGCGACGGCCAGGTTACACTGGGCAATACCATCATGAAGGGCAACGCCCGCAAGGTAAGACGGCTGTTCCACGACCGCGTGATAGCCGGCTTCGCCGGCGGCACCGCCGATGCGTTCACGCTGTTCGAGCGCTTCGAGGGCCAGCTGGAGAAGCACCGCGGCAACCTCACCCGCGCCGCCGTGGAAATGGCCAAGGACTGGCGCAGCGACCGCGTGCTGCGCCGCCTGGAAGCGCTGCTGGTCGTCGCCGATAAGGACGCCATTCTGATGATTTCGGGCAACGGCGATGTGGTGGAACCCGAGCGGGAGCTGATCGCCATCGGCTCCGGCGGCCCGTTTGCGCAGGCGGCTGCCACCGCGCTGGTCGAGAATACCGACCTGTCGGCACGCGAGATCGTCGAGAAAGCGCTCAACATCGCCGGCGACATCTGCATCTACACCAACCGCAACCTCACCATCGAGGAACTCGCGGCTGAGAGCTAGCAGCGGCTGCCGCAGGCAGCAGCGGAGGAATGTTTCCATGTCGATGACCCCACGCGAGATCGTCCAGGAGCTCGACAAGCACATCATCGGCCAGGCCAAGGCCAAGCGCGCAGTGGCGATCGCACTGCGCAACCGCTGGCGCCGTATGCAGGTCGACGAGGCGCTGCGTAATGAGATCACCCCCAAGAACATCCTCATGATCGGCCCCACCGGGGTCGGCAAGACCGAGATCGCCCGCCGCCTGGCCAAGCTCGCCCAGGCGCCCTTCATCAAGGTCGAAGCCACCAAGTTCACCGAAGTCGGCTACGTCGGCCGCGATGTGGAGTCCATCGTCCGCGATCTGGCGGAAATCGCGGTGAAGATGACCCGCGAGGAGGAAATGGAGAAGGTGCGCGCCCGCGCCGAGGACGCCGCCGAGGAGCGGGTACTCGATGCGCTGCTGCCGCGCGCCCGCACCGGCATGCGCTTCGAGCCGGCGGAGCCGGAAGACGACAGCACCCGGCAGAAATTCCGCAAGATGCTGCGGGAGGGCCGGCTCGACGACCGCGAGATCGAGATCGAGGTGCGGGCCATGCCGGTCGGCGTGGAGATCATGGCACCGCCGGGCATGGAGGAGATGACCAGCCAGCTGCAGTCGCTGTTCCAGGGCCTGGGCGGCGAGCGTACCAAGAGCCGCAAGCTGCGAATCCGGGAGGCGATGAAGCTGCTGCGCGAGGAAGAGGCCGCCAAGCTGGTCAACGAGGAAGAGATCAAGCTGAAGGCGCTACAGAAGGTCGAGCAGAACGGCATCGTCTTCCTCGACGAGATCGACAAGATCGCAAGAAGCTCAGAACACGCCGGCGCAGTTGCCGCAGACTCCCGCGAAGTCGTGCAGCGCGACCTGCTGCCGCAGGAGGAGGGGTCGACCGACTCCACCAATTACGGCAAGTTGCGCACCGAC